>CAKPHD010000034.1 GCA_934155625.1 uncultured Clostridia bacterium | reverse complement strand
AAGAAAAGGTGAAATGGTTAACATGGAACCAGCAGAAGTAGGACATACAAAAATAGAATTTAAGATTCCAGCAAGAGGATTAATTGGATATAGAACAGAATTCCTTACAGATACAAAAGGTGAAGGAATAATGAATAGTATATTCGATTCTTATGAGCCATTCAAAGGTGAAGTTGTTGCACGTGTTAGAGGAACAATTGTAGCATTTGAAAACGGAACATCAATAACATATGGTTTATACAATGCTCAAGACAAAGGTGAATTATTCATCGGTCCTGGTGTTGATGTATATGAAGGAATGATTGTTGGATTGAATTCAAGAAGTGAAGATTTAGCTATAAATGTATGTAAAGAAAAACATTTAACAAATACAAGAGCTTCTGGATCTGATGATGCTTTAAGATTAGTACCACCAATCCAAATGTCACTTGAAAAAGCTATTGAATTTATTCAAGATGATGAACTTGTTGAAGTTACACCAAAATCAATTAGATTAAGAAAGAAAATATTAGACAATAAAGAAAGAGAAAGAGCAGCAAGAAACGCTAATAAAGCATAATTATAATATGATATTAAGGCGGTTACGTATATAATATATGAGAACCGCCACTTTAATTTTGAATTAATTTGTGTTTTGTAGGAGGGATAATTAAAAGTGAATAAGGAAGAATTGCAAAAAATAAAACAAAAAGCATTAGAAGAGCATATTCCTATAATTATGGATGATACATTAGAAGTAGTAGATAAAATACTAAAAGAAGTTAAACCTACAAAGATATTAGAAATAGGTACAGCTGTAGGATATTCAGCAATGTGTTTTTCAGAATATTTACAAGAAGGTGGAAGAATAGACACAATAGAAAGAGATGAAGAGAGAATTGCTGAAGCGAAAATAAATATAAAAAATGTTGGTGTTGAAGACAAAATAAAAATATATGAAGGAGATGCAGTTGAAATTTTGCCAACATTAGATGAAAAATATGATGTGGTATTTATAGATGCAGCAAAAGGAAAATATCCATTTTTCCTAAAAGAAGCTTTAAGAATGATAAAACCAACAGGAATTATACTAGCAGATAATATTTTATACAAAGGTTATGTTATGAGTGATTATAATAAACATAAACAACGTACAGCTGTTAGAAATTTGCGTGAATATATAAAAGAGGTTACAGAAAATCCTAATATTGAAACTGAAATTTTAGAAGTTGGAGATGGACTTGCTGTAAGTAAAATAAAATGATAAAAAATGAACCCACCTGAAAAATGACTCAGGTGGGTTTGTCAATGAACTTTAAAAAGTCTTATTTTTCTCTGTTATGTACAGAGGTGTTATGAGTCCTGAATAATCAACTGCATATTGAGGATAATATCCTGCGATATGAACCTTGTTTTCGTCAAAAGCAAAGACTTCGTCCCACTTTTGATTTCTTTTTTGTTTGTACTTATCATGATTAGCAGGTTCATAGTTTGACTGGGATATAGTTGTAACCTGTATCTCAGAAAAGATTTTTCGCGTAGGATTTGATTTAAACATCAATTCGTACGAGCTATGAAATGCTTGATAACCATGTGTTTTTGGTTGAGATATATAGTCTTTTCCTAAAACAGACAAACCAGGTAATATAATTTTCTCATCTGGAAGTAAAATATTGGGATGTTTTTCATGAGAAAAATTACTTTTGGTAACTTGCTTGTCAGGACCTACCAAATTTACTGAAAGAGGAAAATCCTTTTGGGAATTAAGATATGAAAAATGTTTCATTGTATCTGAAACAATTTTATATTCATAACTTAATGTTTCCTGCGTTTCTTCAGCAAGAATTATTATTTTTGATGCGATGAGGTCTCGAA
The DNA here is from genome assembly GCA_934155625.1 of uncultured Clostridia bacterium. GTDB lineage: Bacteria > Bacillota > Clostridia > TANB77 > CAG-508 > CAG-269. Next base: position 15,303 of record CAKPHD010000034.1, on the reverse strand, counting down.
TTTCAGGTGACCGACCTTCATCAAAGATTCTTTCACAGCGCTTATAGATTTCACTAAGAGCACTTTTGAATCTTTGAGATGAGCAAAAATTTAAATTAGTATATTTAGATGATATAAGGTTATAACATTCAGTACTAATTAATGATTGCATTTTCATGTAAGTTGCATCATTTTTTCTTATTTGAGCAGATTCATATAGTTGTGAACCTAACTGTAAAATAAGAAAGTCATCTGAATCAAAATTTTCAGATATTTTCTTGCTAAAAATTTCTAAAAATTCGGGAACATTACCAGCTGTATAAATTGCCTCCCGAAAAAGATTTCCTAATAGTTGTTCTTTTTTTGTCACGTTTTTCTCCTTTCAATTACATTGACAAATATTCGGTTACATAAATATTATACCATATAATGTAATATAAAGCAAATGGTACTTTTAAGAACCGGTCCCATCGGTACCAGAAAAAATTGAATTTTCTTTTTGAAAATTATTGACATTGGATTTTAAATATGGTATTATATTTATTGTCAGTTGAAGATGCGGATGTGGCGGAACTGGCAGACGCGCTGGTCTTAGGAACCAGTGTCAACGACGTGGAGGTTCAAGTCCTCTCATCCGCACCAAGTATAGTAATACCAAGAGTTATGTGAAGATTTCTCTTGGTATTATTTTTTCAAAGTTTTAATCTAATTTTAAATTTCAAAATAAAGTAATCTTGAAAATAAAGACGAAGATATAATTGAAATTGTTGATGAAAAATAGGAAAATAAAGTTTTGCAAAATATGAGCTATGGAAACATAGCTCTATTGTTATTTAAAATGTAAAAATATTCAAATAAAATATTGAAAAATGGAAACAATATTGATAAAATATGTCTAGCAGTAAATTGCAAAAAAATGTAATTTAAAGCAAAATTTTGCAAGCCAGAATTGGCAGAATAGGAGGTCTTTCGATGGAAAGAAAAATTAGAGTAGTTCAATATGGAGTAGGCAAAATGAGTTTATACACAATGAGATATGTGTATGAAAAAGGAGCAGAAATAGTAGGTGCTATTGATGTAAATCCAAATGTAATAGGAAAAGACATTGGAGAAATATTAGGAACAGAAAATAAAGGAGTAACAGTAACAAGTGCAGAAAATGCAAGAAAAATGTTACAAGAAGTAAAACCAGATGTAGCAATAGTAACAACAATGAGTTTAATAAAAGATTTGGAAAATCCATTAATGTTATGTGCAGAATTAGGGATAAATGCAATTACAACATGTGAGGAAGCATTTTATCCAGAAAATTCAAACCCAACATTAACAAACAAAATAGATGAATTAGCAAAGAAAAATAATTGTACAATCACAGGAAGTGGATATCAAGATATATATTGGGGACAATTAATTTCATCAATTGCAGGTTCAACACAAAAAATAACAAAAATCAAAGGAAGTTCAAGCTATAATGTAGAAGAATATGGAATAGCTCTTGCTAAAGCACATGGTGCTGGACTTACATTAGAAGCATTTGATAAAGAAGTTGCATCAGTTGATAAAATAAGTGATGAAGAAAGACAAAAAATTATAGAAAGTGGAGAATATTTACCATCATACATGTGGAATGTAAATGGATGGCTTTGTGAAAAATTAGGATTAACAGTAAAATCACAAAGACAAAAATGTGTACCACAAACATATAAAGAAGATTTATATTCTTCAACACTAGGAATGACAGTAAAAGCAGGAGATGCAACAGGAATGAGTGCAGTTGTTACAACAGAAACAGAAGAAGGAATAACAATAGAAAGTGAATGCATTGGTAAAGTATATGCTCCAGATGAATTTGATAAAAATGAATGGACTGTATATGGAGAGCCAGATACAACGATAGTTGTAGCAAAACCAGCAACAGTAGAGTTAACTTGTGGTTCTGTAGTAAATAGAATTCCAGATGTTATAAATTCAAAACCTGGATATGTTCCAACTTGTGAATTTGGAGAATTAACATTTAAAGTAAAACCATTAAATGAATATGTAAAATAGAATTGTAAAACAAGGCCTAATATGAAGGAAAACGCTAAGGGCCTTGTTTTTGTTATATAAAAAATTTTAATATCCGATGTTTCTAATATGAACAAATCTAATGTTATATAACAATTTATGAATTAAACTTGAAAAAAATGATATAAAGATATATAATAATTTCGAAAAACGAAGAGAAAGAGAGGACATATTATGGATGAAAAAGAATATGGTTTAGTACTAGCTGGTGGAGGAACTAAAGGAGCATATGAAGTTGGAATTTGGAAAGCGTTATGCGAAATGGGGATAAATGTAACAGCAATAGTTGGGGCATCAATAGGAGCATTAAATGGAGCGTTATTTTTACAAAATGATTATATGGCAACTGCAAAAATGTATGAAAATATAAAAATTGACAATATAATGAATGTTAATGGAATAGATGCTAATAAAAATATATTTGACTTATCTAATATATTTAATTTAGCAGCAGATTATACAAAACAAAAAGGAATTGATAATACACCATTAAGAGAAATGATTAGAAAATATGTTGATATGGACAAACTATATAATTCACCAATAGATTTTGGACTAGTTACATATTCAGTAAAAAACAAGACACCATTACAAGTATTTAAAAATGAAATTCCAAAAGAGCAAATGGAAGATTATTTATTAGCAAGTTCATGTTTTCCAATATTTAAGCCTCAAATAATAAATGGAGAAGAATATTATGATGGTGGACTTTATGACAATATACCATCAAATATGTTAATAGAAAAAGGGTATAAAAATATTATAATTGCTGATATAGCAGGTGTTGGATTTAGCAAAAAAACAGTAAATAAAGATATATATGTAAAAGTGATTTCATCATCTGAAGATTTGGGAGGAACTTTTGAATTTAATCATGAAAGAATACTAAATAACATAAAATTAGGTTATTTAGATACAATGAAGGTTTTTAATAGATTGCAAGGACATATTTATTACTTTAAACCAGAAGAATTTGCTAAAATGCTAGAAGTATTTAACTTGCAAACAATTTATGGATTAGAATATGCTGCGCAAATGTATAAAATGTACAGATATAGAGAATATACATTTGAAGAATTTGTACAGGAATTAATGGAAAGGCATTTAGAAGCAGAAAAAACATATGCAAAGATGAAGAAAACAAATATAATACAAATAGGAAAAAGGTTAAATAAATTATTTGATAAAGGATTAGGAATATGCATAGCAAAAGATTTGTATTTAGATAGACCAGCCTCAAAAATTTCTAATTACTTGTTAAATTTTGTGAAGGATTATATAGTAGCAGCTAAAGCGCTAATAGAACTTGGTAATTATACGGACTAGTTTATAACGTTTTTATTTAAATATGTTTGAAAGGAGAAATTGATATGATTTTAGAATTTTTAAAAAAGTATGAAAAAGAATCAATATTAATATCAATATTATTGATTATTGTTGCTATATTTTTAATAGCAAAACCAGGAATTGCACTATCAACGGTAGTTACATTATTTGCAATTGTATTTTTAGTAGATGGAATTATAAACATAATTACATATATGATGGAAGATGCAGAAATAAGAGCATTTAGCAATGAATTAATAATGGGAATTTTATTAGTAATATTAGGGCTTATAATAGTATTAAACCAACCATTATTTATATCAATATTACCAATAATGATAGGAATTTGGATATTTATAAGAAGCATTATAAAATTCCAATTAGCAATTAATCTAAAATCAGCAGTAGCGGAAAGATGGGGATTATTATTAGTATCTTCAATATTAATGGCAATATTAGGAGTATTGATAATTGTAAATCCATTTGAAGTGATTCTTGCATTAACAAAATTTATTGGAATAATAATGCTAGTTGTTGAAATTGTAAACATATGTGAGAGTGTATATTTTTTAGCACAAACAAAATAATATGATATAGAGCAAGTGGAAAGTATTTTCTACTTGCTTTTTTTTGCTGATTATAGTAGAATAGAAAATGTAGAAAAAAGGGAAAGGATGATACGAATTGAATAATTGGATGGGAATTTTAGTATCATATTTATATATAGCATTAGTCATAATAGGGGCAAGAATATTCGAAAGAAAAGGTAAAGAAGCAAGTAGAAAATTTATTCATATTATGCTAGGAAATTGGTGGTTTATAGCAATGTACTATTTTACAAATGTATGGTTTGCAGCATTTGTACCAGCAACATTTGTTATAATAAATTATATATCATATAAAAAAGACATAATAAAAGTAATGGAAAGAGAGAAACAAGATGGACTAGGAACTGTATATTATGCAATTTCGCTTTTTATATTAGTAATAGTTTCATTTGGAATATATAAAACACCATCATTAGGGTTAATCCCAAACTTAGTTATGGCATATGGTGATGGATTAGCAGGACTAATTGGAAAAGTAATTAAAAGTAAAAAATATAAATTAAGTGATACTAAAAAATCAGTAGCAGGTTCAATTACAATGTTTGTAATATCATCAATTTTGATTGGTGGATATTTAGCATTTTGGCATACATGGGAATTTTGGGCAACACCACATTGGCCATTAGTTTCTGTGATGATAGGATTTGTAATAACTGCAATTGAAGCGATTTCAGCAAAGGGAACTGATAATATTACAGTACCACTTGGAACATTATGTATGTTATTATTGATAGGATAGAGGATGTATGAAAGAAAAAGATGATAAAATTTTAATAGCACAAGTATCAGACAAAATAACAATGTGTGAAAATAAAAACAAAATAGAATATACAGATTTTTTAGATTTGGCACAAATAGAATTAGTGCAGAATTATATTGAAAAATTAAAAATAGAAAATTATATAAGTTATGGTGGATTTGACCAAGCAGAAAGAAAAATGTTTGTTATTTACCCAGAAAGATTTAATTCTACAGTTGTAGAAAAGAATCTATCAACAATAGTTAAAATTGTAAGAATACAATTACCAGAAGATTTAAAAGGAAAATATACGCATAGGGATTATTTAGGAGCAGTTATAAAACTTGGAGTGAAAAGAGAAAAGGTTGGAGATATAATTGTAGATAATGATGGTGCAGATATAATTGTTGATAAAGATATTTCCAAATTCTTAGTAGAAAATTTAAGTAGTCTTACTAGATTTGCTAAGTCTAAAATAACAATTGAAGATGTTCGAAATTTAAGAACAGTAGAAGTTAGAAGAGAAGAAAGAGATATAATTGTGGCATCATTGAGAATGGATAATGTAATTTCTGAACTTGCAAGATGTTCAAGAAATAAGGCTCTTGATATTATAAATATGGAGAGGGTTTTTGTTAATTTCCAATGTGAAACTAAAAAGACAAAACAAATTAAACCGGGTGATATGATTACTGTTAGAGGTAAAGGGAGATTTTATATTAAAGAACTTGTTGGACAAACTAGAAGCGGAAGAGTTATAGTTAAAATAGAAAAATTTGTATAAAATACGATAAAAGAGCTTTTGACATAAGTGAAGTTGCTAAAGGCTCTTTTATCATACAAATTAATAGATATAGTTTAATATTTTAAATATCATATTTAGTCATAATATAAGCATCTTGAGTATTATTATAGTATTTTTTTCGTATGCCTAGATTTTTAAAACCGAACTTTTCATATAAGTGAATTGCAGGTTCATTAGTAGTATTAACTTCAAGAGTAAAATTTTTTAAATTAAGGTCAGAACATATATCAATTAAAGATTCAAGTAATTCTCCACCAAGACCACGGCCACGGCAAGATTTTTTTACTACTATATTATTAAGAGTTGCCTCATCAAGACAAACAGAAATTCCAGCAAATCCAACAACTTCATCTTTTTCTTTGGCTATAATATATGTTGTATTTTTATTTTCAAGTTCTTGCTTTAAAACGTTGTAACTCCAAAAATTATCAAAATCTGAATATAATGTATCTTTCATATTTTCTAAATCTTTTAAAGTCATTTCAGTAATTTCCATAGTTATTCACTCCTTTTTTGCTTTTCTTCAAGAGCTCTTTCAGCTTGTGATTTTCTTAAGTATAAAGGCATAACTGAAGTTTTGCCTTTTTTTATGTAAGTATTATATCCAGCAATTCCAAGTGAATAACTACTTAAATCATTTTTTTCTACAAATATACAATTTGGAATATTTTCCTCAATTGAAGTTTCGTTAGCAACTGTGCCATCCCCAACAAAGTAAATAGGTGTATTTAGGTCTATTTGAGATTTTAAAGTAGAAATTACATCATCAATAGTTTTAAATTCTAAAGTTCCAATTTGAGAGTATTCGTTATCTGAATGTTTAAATAATCCATAATATACATTATTATTTCTAGCATCAATCAAAGAACAGATAAATCCATTTTGGGTAACATTATAAGCAAGGGCTTCTAATGCATTAATACCAATGCATGGAACACTTAGAGAATCTTGAAACGCAAGAACTGTTCCGACTCCAATACGAATACCTGTAAAAGAACCAGGTCCTTTATCACAAACAATTAATTCAATGTCTTTTAAAGTAATATTTGCTTCTGTTAAGGCTTGTTCAATAACAGGCATAATTTTCTCAGAATGGTTTCTTGCGTCATTTACGGTTATTTCTTTAATACATTTTGTGTTTTCTAATATTGCAACTGTACATAAGTTGCTTGCTGTATCTATACTTAAAATTTTCATTGTTTTCATCCCTTATAAAATTATTTGAGCTAATTATACTATATTTTTGTTGAATTTACAAGGGGGAGGAGAAAAAGTGTACCGATGGGACCGGTTCTTAGCGGTATCATTTTATGTAAAGTGTACCGCTAAGAACCGGTCCCATCGGTACCTTTAATATGTAACATATGTCGAAAATTGTCATATTATATAGTAGTACTGGAGGTGCTAAATTATGGAACCACAAGTTGAAATATATTGTAAAAAAGAAAACAAAAGAAAAGATTGTTCTTGTTTATGGATAATATTAGCAGTAGTAGTATTTGCTTTAACATTTTTTGCTGGTGCTCTTGTTGCAACTCTTACTGATCTTGTCGCTATATTGGGAATTGGCGCTATTATAACATTACTAATTGCTTTAGGCGTATTAGCAGTAATTGCTCTAATTGCTTTGATTTGTTGCAATAAAGGTGACAAAAAGAAAAAATGTTGTTGTTGCTAATTTAATGTAATATAGAAAAACTAGTCTAGAGTGCATGTCACATAGACTAGTTTTTTGTAAATGTAATCTAGAAAATATATTGACAAAATTGTAGCACACTTGTAGAATATAATAAATAATTAGTTAATTTAGAAAAATAATAAAAAGTAGTATTTCAGGGGTAGATATAATTTATGGGAGAAAAAGATAAGTATACGGTTATTATGAGTGTATATTCAAAAGTGAATCCAGAAGATTTAAAATTAAGCATATACAGCATTTTGAACCAAACATATAAGACTAATGAATTTATACTGATAAAAGATGGAATGTTAACTGAAAAACAAAATTATATAATAAAAACAATTTTAGAAGAAAATAAAGAACTATTTAAAGTAATTGAATTAGAAGAAAACATGGGACCGGGATTTGCTTATCAAAAAGGACTAGAAGTTTGTTCAAACAAATGGGCAGCAATAATGGATTCAGATGATTTTGCTGATAAAACAAAATTTGAGAAACAAATGCTTTATTTATCAAATCATGAAGATATAGATGTGATAGGGACTAATGCGATTGAATTTAAGGACAATATATGTAATATAGTTTCAAAACGTATTATGCCTGAAACAAATGAAAATATTATAGAATTTGCTCATGGGAGATGTCCAATTATACAGCCAACAGCTATTTTTAAGGTAGATTCAGTAATTAAGGCAGGAAATTATCAAAACATGCCTATAGCTGAAGATTATGATTTATATATAAGAATGATAAAAAGTGGTTGTAAATTTTATACATATCCAGAAATTTTGTATTATGTTAGGGTTAATGATAATTTTTTTAAAAGAAGAGGTGGAATTAAATATTTAAAGATAATTTTAAATGTAAAATACAAACATTATAAAGATGGATTTTTTACCACGAGTCAATTTTTAAAAACTTTTGTAGCATCTTTTACTGTTGCTTTAATGCCCAATTTTTTTAGAATTTTTATATATAAAAAGTTTTTAAGAAATTAATGAAATTTATAGGAGGAACATATGGTTTTAGTAAATATTACACTTGAATTGTGCATAATAGGAGGAATGCTTTTAATAGCAGGACTAGCTATCAAAAATAAAATTGTAAGAAATGTTGGAATAATAATATTTGCAATTATAATAATTTTCTGGATTGGATTCTATATATGGGCATTTGTAGATGCGGGGGAAGAAGCAGATAGAAAATTTGGAAAAGAAACAACAAATAATGTTAGTGAAAGTACAAGAGGTGAAGATATAACTAGTAGAGTTATATCAAATGATAACAGTATATATAAGTGTGGAATAATAAGAAAAATTAAAGATAATAAAATTACATTTATAGATAAAGAGAATAATTTATACATATTAGAAAATAAGGAGCAAATCAGATATATAAATGGAAGAACTAGTGAACAGTGTGAGTTTAGTAAGTTAAAAGAAGGATTTTATATAAATATAAGTTATGATAAAACTTGTTACATCTATGAAGATATAACAGGAGAGGAACTAAAAAAAGAACTTCTAAAAAGTTTAGCTTTATCTGATGATGTTGATATATTAAGAACGAGTGTTGATGAAATAAAAGATGTAAAACAATTAGGAAATAGTGAAGCACTAGTAACTTTTGAGATTTCGGATATTATAAAAGCTGAAAATTATCCTGAGATAAATGATGAGGAACATAAATTTGAGGTAACTCTTAAGGTGAATAATAATACAAAATATAATTTGAATTTCCATGGACAAGATACTTATAATGCAGAAACAATTGAAAATTCAAAAGGATTGATGTTATATATTAGATTAGATGCGAATACTTTAAATGATGAATATCCTTGTATTTCGATGTTTGATTCGTATAGTAATTAGAAAAGAAAAAGGGACGTTTGGGACCGGTTCTGTTTTGTACCATTTTAAATTTGGAACATTTAGGACCGGTTCTATTTTATTATTTTTAAAAACAATAAAATATCGAAAAACAATAAAAAAATGTTGACAAACAAAAATAATAATGATATATTAGCGCCAGAAAGAGGAAGAGGTATGAAAAAAGAAAGAATAAAATATATAACCATATTTGTCATAACATTCATATTAGAAGTAATAATAGCAAAATATGTGCATGACAAAATAATAAGACCATATATAGGGGATATATTAGTAGTAATATGTTTATATACATTCGCTAAAAGTATATTTTTAGATAAAATAAAATGGCTCTCATTATATGTTTTAATTTTTGCAGTAATAGTAGAAATATTACAATATTTTAATTATGCTCAAATACTATTTGGAGACAATAAGATTGCTAAAACATTGTTAGGGTCTTCGTTTGATATAAAAGATATATTATGCTATGTTGCTGGATATCTAATAATAATTTTAATAGAAAAAATCTTACATAAAAGAAAGGAAGTAAAACAAAATGAAAATAGTAGGTAAAAATGGATTAGGAAATATTTTAAAAATAATACTTCAAATATGTTTTTGGGGAGGAATAGTATTTTTAATATTACTTCTAATAATATTAAAAAATATATCAATATTTGAAATAATGTTGTATTTGAATGGAATAACAATGTTAGTAATTGTTAAGCAATTTATTGGTTTATTTGATTCATTAAAAATTGAAAAGCCTTTTTGCGAAAATACAGTAAAGAGAATGAATACAGCAAGTATTGCATCTGGAATCATGACTGTTTTATTTCTTATAGAAACAATTTATAAATTGGTGTTAGGTAATAGTGATATCAAAATCAATTGCATATTATCATTTATGACAATATTATTTTTAGGAGTTGCAATTGCATTATACATACTTGCAGAATTATTTAGACAAGCAACAGAATATAAGTCAGAAAATGATTTGACAATTTAATGAAAGGATGTAGAAAAATGATAATTGTTAATTTAGATGTAATAATGGCAAAAAGGAAAATATCATCAGGAGAACTTGCCGAAAAAGTTGGAATAACACCTGCTAATTTATCAATTTTAAAAACAAATAAAGCTAAAGCAATAAGGTTTTCGACATTAGAAAAGATATGTGAAGTTTTGGAATGTAAACCAGGAGATATTTTAGATTATCAAACAAAATAGAACAATGGAGGAAAAATGTTAAAGAAAAATATAAAGATAATTATTAGTCTAATATTATTAATAGCTATAGGTTTTGGAATATTTGAAGTATTCAGAATAGAAAAGAAATCAATAAATGAAGAAGATTCTCAAACACAGAAAACGTCTGAACTTCCTTTGCCAAGTAGAATTGTATACAAAAATAAGTATAATAAATATAAAATAATGAATTCAGAAGATAAATATTTTGCGGAAGTATATACATTATTATACAATCAATCAGCTGATTATACAGAAAATAAGCCAGAACTAGAAAAAGAAAATATCAGCTTTATAGAATGTACATATATTGTCCAAAATCCTTCTGAGGGAGATAAAAATTATATTTTCTTGTTAGGAGACGAGAAGAGTGAGTTGGAGAAAAAAATACAGTTTTATACAGAAGATAGTAAGACTTATGAATTTGAAAAAGCAAAAAGCTATACATCAAAAAAACAAATTTCAAAAATTCCAACTGATATTAAATTCTGGGAGCAAAAAGATGGGATATACAAAAAAACTATAAATTATAATAGTACAGAATATGAATCTATTTTACAAGAATTGGGTTTTGATTATGATGAGAATATTCCGGAGCTTAATGATAATTATAATGAAAATATAATAATTACATTATCAAAATACGAAATTAAAAACGTAGAAACTAATGTTGGTAATATAACATATGAATTAGGTTCAAAAAGTGATAAATATTTTGTAAATTGCCTTATTTATAGCAAAGTAGTAAATGATGGCTGTATTTATTATAATATTGATGAATAAAAGGAGAAAAGGTTGAAAAATAATTACAATTTTGGCTACGTCAAATTTCATTTAAAACGCGGTTACATACACCACGTATGCTCCCTTGCCTTTTAAATAAAACTTTCCTTGCCAAAATTTAATTCTTTTCCAACCTGATTTGTGCATTGAGAAAGGAATGAGATTAAGTATGGATAATGATATATTGGTATATTTAGGAATAGGATTTATTTTTTTAATATGTCCATTAATTTTAACAGTATTAAATATAATAAATTTATTTAAAAAGAAAAAAATCAAGGAAAATATAATAGAAGGAATAACATTTATAGCTGGAATTGGTTTGACAGGTTTTTTATATCTAGCATCAGATTTTAAAGATTATACAGAAGCGTTAAGACTAGGAGGATTAGAAATTGACAAACATGCACCAATAGCTTCTTGGAGTATGCCAACAGTATTAGCTATTTTTATATTAGGACTTGTATCATACTTGTTAATAAGAAGAAAAAAATTAGATTTACCACCGCTTATTATTGTATGTGCTATATCAGGAATAATAATATGTTCAATATATATGATAATTTTTATGATTCAGATTAATGTTGAAGATTTATTTACAAGATATATTTTTTATGGAATACCATATTTGTTAATATTTCCAGTAAACTATATTTTATGCAGTATAAGAGCTATAATTGACGTGATACAAAGATATAAAGAAAAGAATTTACAATCAAAAGAATATGAAAATAAATTTTTGAATAAATGTAGTCAAATAATATATGATACTGATAATTGGCCAATATTAGCAGTTGTTTTAACTATTCCACTGACAGCTATTTTGATATGTATATTAGTATTATTAGGTCAAAGACCAGATGAAGCAATAAGAGCATTTTTAGAAACTAGTGATTGGAAGTTATCACAAAAAGTTTCACCGCCTTCTGTTCAATATGATGCACATTATTTATGTACAGTAGCTGTAAGTGGACATGAAAAATTGGTGAAACCAACAAGAGTTGGAATTAGAAGAGGACAAAAGATAATTGTTAATAGACAGTTATGTATTGCTAATGCTTTTGAAGACTTGATTCAAGAGAAAACTCCAAGATTTCATCACTTTATTAGATATATGTATGATAAATATGGTTTTCCTCTAGCTAAGCATATTAAAACTGATTGGCAAGCGGATATTACATATATAATAATGAAACCTTTGGAGTGGATATTTTTGATTGTTCTATATATCTTTGATAAGAAACCAGAAAATAGAATTGCTACACAATATATTGGAAAAAATAGACGAGGTATACAAGAAATGAAATATGATATTGAATTCGGAATAGATGAAGATAAGTAAACTTTCTTTTGTTCAATAGAATTATAACACAAATAATAGTTTTTGAGCAAGTTTTAGAAGTAAAAAAATTGCCAATAAAACCTATGATTTCAATTGTTATAGGTTTATTTTTTGTTGGATAATTTCTTCTTTTTTAGTAATAAAAACCGTTTCATAAAATGTCGAAAAAAGTGTTGATAAAAAAAAAAAATATTGATATAATAAACTTGTGTTTTAGTATCTTTGAGTATGTTACTTGAAGAAAAAAAGCATCAGTTAAATATGGTATTACATATACTGTAACAAATACAGCATCAATACCAGTTCAATTTTCAGTAAATGAAACAAAAACAATATGTTAAAAGAGGAAATTTAAATGAATGTAAAAAGTGAAATGATTTTTTTAAAACGAATATTTAATATATGTATTTCAATTATTTTTACAATAATAATTTTTGTTGTAGCATCACTAATAATTCAAAAGTTTGCACTAAAAGAAGAAATACCAAATATATTTGGATATAAAATATTGCAGGTAATGTCTGGCTCAATGTCTGGGGAATTTGAAACAGGGGATACAATCTTGATAAAAGAAATAAAAAATGAAGGTGATTTAAAGATTGGTGATGTCATAACATATCGAATAGCAGAAAACACATTGGTAACTCATAGAATAGTGAACATAACAAAAACGGGAGATAATTTAAAATACACATTGAAGGGTGATGCAAACAATATAGAAGATAGTGAAAAGATACTATTTTCAAATATAGAAGGAATTTATGTAAGAAAATTAAATCTAATAGGAAAACTAATTATTTTTATGCAAAAGCCATATGGAATGGTGATAATATTTACAACACCGATACTTTTAATTTTGTATATTATAAAAAATGAAAAGGAAAAAGAAGAAAAAAGAAATAAAAGAAGAGAAAAAAGACTGATTTATGAAATGAAATGTACAAAAGAACAATTAGGAGAGAAGTGAAATGAAAAAAAATAAAATGAAAATATTGGGAATAATATTAATTTATATAGTAGAGATAAGTTTGTATTTAGTAGCAGGAACATATTCTAGATATGTAAGTACAGCAGAATCTGATACTTCAACTAGAATTGCCAAATGGACTGTAAAGTTAGGAAATGTTGATATAGCAGGAGGAAAAAAAGATTTTTCGTCGGAATTAGTTTTAGAAACGACAAATACTGCTAAAGTAAAAACAGGAACAATTGCACCTGATACATCTGTTAAAGGCGATTTTACTATAGATCCAAATGGAACAGAGGTTGCAATGAAATATAAAATATCACTAGGAAAAGTATATTTTAAAAATTTAAAAACAGGAGAAGTTGTTACAGATAATACACCAAATATAGATGTAAATAATGTAACTGCAAATGTAGGAAATTTAACACAAAATATAGATGGAACATATCAAGGACAAATTGGGTTAGATGAAAGTCCGGTTACAATAACAATTACAGCTGAATGGATAAGCACAGATGATGAGATTGATACTCTTAATGGATATTCTCAATTAAACGTAATTATACCTATAACTGTAACAGTTGAACAAGATATATAAGAAGGGATAGAAAATGAAGAAAAAAAATAAGAGAAGTTTAAGAATAGTATTTTTATATTATTTTATTGCTATAATTCTATTGATTTATGGAATTACATTTTCACAATACCGAACTACTGCGAGTGGAGAGGCAAAAATTAATACTTCCAAGTTTTCTTTTAAAATAACTGATGAATTATCAAGTGTAAATTTAGATCTTTCGGATACCTTGATAGATAATTTATATTCAAAAAATAAATTAGTGCCTGGAAGTAGCGGAGTACTGCAATTGGAGATGAATTTTTCGGATATTGAAACAGCTACAAGATATTCAATCTCATTAGATACATTAAATTCTCAAATTCCTGAAAATATGAAATTATATACTGATAGTGCGTATAATGTTGAATTTTCAGGATATACAGGAATAACAGAACTTGGAACTGATAAAGTTACAAGAAATATTTATTGGAAATGGAATTATACTACTGCTGATGAAACAAATAAATGGATGAAAAATGATATAAAAATTGCTTTAAATATTATAGCTCAACAAAGGACAAATTAAAGCACATCAGAAAGGAAAGATGAGGATGAAAAAAATATTATATTATAAGAAGCATGTAATTGCATTTTTAATGATAATAATAATACTGATTTTTGCAAATATTGTATATGCATCATATGTAAATAATATTTCTGTAAAATATAGTACAATTTCAGGTGAAATGATTTGTAATATAGATATAGACAAAAATGATTCTTATGTTGTAAATGGCATTCCATATGTAATAGTCACAGTAAAGAATTATGATATAGACAATAATATAACATCAGTAGATGTTGATTATAGTTTAACTATAAAAAATAAAGATGGATATAACGGAACTTATATTTGGCAAAAAATAAATGATGTAGATGACAAAAAATATGATGAAGGAACTAATTCATATTCAGAACAAGTAATTACAAATACATACTCTTTAGGAAATAAAAATAAAGAGGAGAAAAAATTTAAAATATTTATAAAATCATCTTTAGAGTCATATGAAAATTTGGGCTTTAATATTGAACTTAATTCTATTCAAAAGAATATGCAATAGGAGAAGAAAAAATGAAATTAAAAAACAAAATAAAGTTTATAGTTATTTTTAGTGTTTTGATAATGTCAATTTTAACAATATCTTATGCAAGATATGTTTTAAATAAGTCGATAGATGTAAATGTTTATGCACCACCATCAGATGCTGGTTCTTTAGATTACTCAATCAAAAATAAGGATAATACATATAATGTTTCAACAAAAGAGG
>CAKPHD010000033.1 GCA_934155625.1 uncultured Clostridia bacterium | reverse complement strand
GAAATGGCAAAAATTGTATCATAAAATTTTATGAATTATTTATAAAAAAGTGCGACACTTATTATTGCAATTTATATTTTAAAAAATGAAAGAAAAAAATACTTGACATATGTAAAAATAGAATGTATAATCTAAGCATAATATTTTTGGTGTACGGATTACACAATTTATATCAATATGAGTTTTTTATTCATAATATATAATTTTTTATCTAAATGTTAAATCAAATAATTGAAGGAGGATATTCTATGAATAGTGATGAAATAGTAGTGCCAATTTTACGTGCAATAAATGACTTAAGAGAAGAAGTTAGAGATAATAAAAAAGAAATACGAGAGATGAAAGAAGAAATTAGAGACAATAAAAGAGAAATACAAGAAATGAGAGAAGAAAACAACAAACGTTGGGATGAGAATGACAAACGCTGGGAAGAAAATAACAGGCGCTGGGATGAGAATGACAAACGCTGGGAAGAAAACAACAGGCGCTGGGATGAGAATGACAAACGCTGGGAAGAAAACAACAGGCGCTGGGATGAGAATGACAAGCGCTGGGAAGAAAACAACAGGCGCTGGGATGAGAATGACAAACGCTGGGAAGAAAACAACAAACGTTGGGATGAGAATGACAAGCGCTGGGAAGAAAACAACAAGCTTTGGGTACAAAACGAAAAAAATAGAGAAGAAGAACACAGAGATGTAATTAATTTATTTATAAGATATGATGCTGCAATATCAAGAAAACTAGGAGACCCAAATGCAGAAAAAATGTTAAAATTAATAAAATAATAAGATAAAGAGTAGATGTACATCAAATATATTGTTATATACTGTAAGAAAAAATAAAGGAGATAATAAAAATGGGAAAATTATTTGTAATAGATGGAACAGATGGAAGTGGAAAACAAACACAATTTGAAAAACTACAAAAAAAATTAACGCAAGATGGAGTAGAATATAAAGTTGTAAGTTTTCCAAATTATGATTCTCCAAGTTCTTCACTAGTAAAAATGTATTTATCAGGAGAATTTGGTAAAAATGCAAAGGATGTTAGTCCATATATAGCATCAACATTTTATGCTGCTGACAGATATGCTACATTTAAATTAGGATATAAAGAATATTATGATAATGGAGGAATAATATTAGCAGATAGATATACAACTGCTAACATGGTTCATCAGGCAGGAAAAATTCAAGATAAAAATGAAAGAAAAAAATTTTTAGATTGGTTATGGGATTTTGAATTCAACTTATATGGATTACCTGTGCCAACAGAAGTGTTTTTCTTGAATATGCCAGTGGAAAAATCATTAGAATTAATAGCAAATAGAGAAAATAAATTTGCACATACAACTCAAAAGGATATTCATGAAAGTGATAAAAATCATTTAATTGATGCATATAATGCTGCGTGTGATGTTGCTAAAGATTATAATTGGTATGAAGTACATTGTGTAAAAGAAAATAAAATTAGAACGATTGAAGATATTCACGAAGAAATATACAAAGAGATAAGAAAACATATATAATATTAAAAAATAGAATGAAAAGTCAAAGAATTTATTAAAAATTGGGTGAAATTGAGCTATAGCAGTGTATAAATAATTAAAAACAGCTCTTGATAAATTGGATAAATTTGGTATAATAATAAAGATGGTGCATTATTCTAGTCGTACTATTTATTGCGAGGGTGGGGCTAAAAATCCACTAAAGGGCGTACCGATGAAGCATCTTATTTGTGCGCGAAATGCCAGTTTTGTGTGTGAGTAGGATGAAAGAGACCAGGGTATGGTATAATGGCATATACAGGATTCCCTCGTTTCGTTGAGACTTAAATTGCATTTTTAAGTGAAACCTATGGTGAGTGCCAAGACACAAAATACATAGAGTAGCCTGTCTTGAGTGAAGGTATTGGGATTAAGTATTATTATGAAATTGCATTTGCAAAAAAGACTAGCAATAAACAATAGTATGTCAAGGAAAACTTCTAGAATGTTTGCTTTCATAGAAGCATAGAAATCTGAGGATTAAGGTACGGACTTAAGTGGCGATCTAGTGCCTAATGAAATATGTAGGTGTTCTTTTTAAATGGAAACAGCTATATAGTAATATATAGTAGAGGATAGAGAAATTCAACTAGACCTAAACCGTAAAATTTACTTAGATTTTACCATCTTGTAAAAAATAAAATGTGCGAGATTTTATTAATAAATTCTCGCTTTATTAGTATAAAAGGAGAAGAAAACATAAATGAAAAAAGATAAAGAAAAAGAACACTCGAAAATAAAATGGTTTATACAAATTTTTATAACAACATTTATATTATCAATGGCATTTTCATACATATCAAATAATGGAGTAACACATTTAAATATAATATCGTCAGTAATAATACTAATAATTGTAATTGCAATAGGTATATTATTTGATATAGTAGGTGTTGCAGTAACAGTAGCGAAAGAACACGAATTTCATGCAAAAGCTACTAAAAAAGTTACAGGAGCAAAAACATCTATAAAATTAATAAAAAATGCAGCAAAAGTAGCTAATATATGTGCAGATGTTATAGGAGATATTTGTGGTGTATTAAGTGGGGCGATAAGTGCTCTAATAGCTGCAAAAATTTCAGAAAAGACAGGTGTGAATTTACAATTTGTTATAAGTGCAAGTGTTGCTGCAATAACTGTTGGAGGCAAAGCAATAGGAAAAGAAATTGCAAATAAAAACTCAACACAAATTGTTCATTTTGTAGGGATAATATTGAATAAAATATATAAATAAAAAATAAAGCGGTCAATTTTATTTTGACTGCTTTATATAATAGAAGAAATTTAAGTTTGAGGCTAACTTTTGGTAGTTAAAAGGATTAAGCCTTTTTTAATTAAGTCTTCAACACTAAGATTTTCAACATCTAAATGTTTGAAGGCTTTTTCTATATCTTTTCTAGTGTAACCAAGAACCATAAGTCCAGAAGTTGCTTCTTGAATATTTTCAGAAACTTTAATAGAATTTAATTTTTTACTTTCTAGTTTTTCTTCATCTAATTCAGATTGTTCAGCTTTTAATTTATCTTTTAATTCTAAAATAATTCTTTGTGCAGATTTTGGACCAATTCCTGGTACTTGAGTAAGTAGCTTTATATTGTTAGAAATTACTGCAATAGCAAATTCTGATGGCTCAATGCAAGAAAGCATTACTAATGCACTTTTGGCTCCAACTCCACTAACACTAATAAGTAATTCAAACATTCTAAGTTCTTCTTGAGTTTTAAATCCATAGATGCTAATATCATCTTCTCTAACCCTATAATATGTATGAACTTTGATAATTTCGCCAATTCCACCAAGCGAATTTATAGCATTTTCAGACATAAATATTTTATATCCAAGTCCTCCAACATCAATAACTATATAATTTTTATTTTTCATTTCTAATGAACCTTTTATATATGCTAACACTTTAATCATCCTTTCACTTTTGATATTATAAATATAAAAAAAATAAATGTCAATGTTCCGATTCGCAATGTATTAAAATATTATATTTTACAAATTGATAATATATTGTTTTGAAATACCGCGTAAGCGACCAAATGAGCAAAGCGAATGCGATATGGAGCAATCTACATACTAATATCTTTTATATGAAGATTGCGACACCAAGGTATAAAAAACAATATATTATCAATTTGTAAATATAAATTTAATACCAAAACAATGTTCGAAATGGATATTGACAATTTTTTAAGCATGTTTTATAATCAAGCAAACAGAAAGGAAGAGAAAGATGAGTAATACAGAACCATTAGCATATAGGATGAGGCCTAAGACTTTAGAAGAGTATGAAGGACAAGAACATGTAATAGGACCAGGAAAATTATTATATAGAACAATAAAAGCAGATAGATTATCAAGTATAATTTTATTCGGCCCTCCAGGATGTGGTAAAACATCACTTGCAAAAGTGATAAGTGAAACAACAAAATATAAATTTTATAAAATAAATGCAGTAACTGCAGGAGTATCAGATATAAAAAGAATTGTAGAAGAAACTCAAAATTTTATGATGAATCCAGCAGGAAAAAGCATTTTATTTATTGATGAAATTCATAGATTTAATAAATTACAGCAAGACGCGTTATTACCATTTGTAGAAAATGGAACAATAATCTTAATAGGTGCAACTACAGAAAATCCATATTTTGAAGTTAATAAAGCTCTAATATCAAGGTCAATGGTAATAAAACTTGAACCATTAACAGAAGAAAATATATATAATATTTTAAAAAGAGCTTTAACAAGTAAAGAGGGACTTGGAGAATATAGTGTAAAAATAGAAGATAGTACTTTAAGAAAAATAGCTGATATAGCAAATGGAGATGTAAGAACAGCTCTAAATGGATTAGAAATAGCAGTATTAACAACAAACATGGAATCAGATGGATATATACATATAACAGATGAAGTAATAAAAAATAGTATTCAAAACAGAAAAGCTATATTTGATAAAAATGGAGATACACATTATGATAATATAAGTGCATTTATAAAATCAATGAGAGGATCAGATCCAGATGCAGTATTATTTTATTTAGCAAGAGCACTAAATGGTGGAGAAGATCCAGTATTTTTAGCAAGAAGGATAGTAATATGTGCATCAGAAGATGTAGGATTGGCAGACCCGCAAGCACTTGTAATTGCAACATCTGCAATGCAAGCAGTACATATGATTGGGATGCCAGAGGCAAGAATTATTTTGGCAGAAGCGGCAGTATATGTAGCAAATTGTAAGAAATCAAATGCAACATATTTAGGAATAAATAAAGCATTAGAAGACGTTAAAACCCAAGATACTGGAGAAATTCCAATGCATATAAGAAATGCACCAATAGAAAAAATGAGAGAATTAGGTTACAATGAGGGCTATAAATATCCACATGACTATCCGGGACATTGGGTAGAACAGCAATATTTACCAGATAAAATGCTAGGAACAAAATATTTTATAAAAGATGAAAATATTGATTTACAATAAAAATATTTTATGTTAAAATATTTTTAGAATAAGTAGAGAACAAATTAAATGAAATATATGTTCTTAGATAAGAAATTAGGAGAGAGATATGAATTCAAAAGAAAATAAAATAGAAGAAAGAATAAATAGAATAGCCAATAAAAAGCTTGATATTATGGAACAAAAAAGAGGAAAAAAAGTAAAAAACGAAGAAATTATTAAAGTATTTAATGATGCTGAAAACTTTGTTGAAAAAAAAGAAAAAGAGAAAAAAGAAAAAAAGCAAAAAAACAAAAAACAAAGAATAAAATGGAGAAATAGAATAATTGCGATTTTAGGAGCTCTTGGTATAACTATTGGTGGAGGGCAAGCATTATTGACAAGTGGAGATGACATTAAAGAAGACAATATAAAAGTGACAGAAAATAATGGTAATAATAAAAATTTGAATTCAGAGTTTAGAGAGAAAATAAAAGTAGATCAAACTGAAGAAGCAAAAGATGAAAAAATAATAGACGAAATACTAGAAAAATATAATTCCAAACTAGATGAAGAAAATAAAATAGATAAAACTGATTTGCGGAATAATATTACAAAAAGATATGGGAGAAGGAAACATTATAGGAAGAGTTGCTGAAAATGGAGAGGTAACATATAGAGAAAACGTAATGGCTATTAGAGAAGGCGATATGGAAGAAAATGATTATTGGGTTCCTGCAGGAGCAATTGATAGTATATATGCACTTGTAGATAAAAAGTCAAATAATACAATAGCAGGAATTGGAAATATAGAAGAATCAGCAAGTCAGTATACAGAAGTTACAATAGAAAAAATATTTGCAAATAGTAATGATAGTATAATAGAATATACTTTGAATCCAGATACTT
The DNA here is from genome assembly GCA_934155625.1 of uncultured Clostridia bacterium. Lineage (GTDB taxonomy): Bacteria > Bacillota > Clostridia > TANB77 > CAG-508 > CAG-269. Next base: position 12,821 of record CAKPHD010000033.1, on the reverse strand, counting down.
ATGTAGGAATTGAAGAATTTTATAATAAAGATGAAGACAATTTGCAAAAAATTTATAATAGTTTTGAGCAATACTATATGGATAGAATTACTCAAAATCAATATCTAAAAGCAGATAATAGCATAGAGACTAGAGAATAGAATATAAAAAAATGGAAAAAATAAAGTTGGTATGTATTTAATACCAACTTTATTTTTATTTTGAGGAGATATCAATGCTTGTAAAGAAAATAGGATTAGGAATAGTAGCAGGAATTATATGTGGATTATTTGGAACTGGAGGAGGGTTAATACTTGTACCTGCATTTATTTATATGTTAAAATTAGACCCCAAAAAAGCTAGAGGAACATCATTAAGTTGCATGTTAGTAATGGTTATTATTAGTAGTGTGTTTTATTCTAAAAATAAATACATAGATTGGAAAATAGGAATATTATGCGCAATAGGTGGAATAATAGGAGGATATTTAGGGGCAAAGATATTAAGAAAGATACCAGATTATATATTAAAAATAATATTTGTTATGTTTTTAATGTATTATTCAATTAGAATATTATTTTTGTAAAAGGAGATATTATGTTACAAATATTGATAGGTACAGTTTCAGGGATATTTAGTGGAATTGGAATGGGTGGAGGCACAATACTAATATTTTTATTAACTACATTTTTAAATATGGAACAACATTTAGCACAAGCAACTAATTTAATATACTTTATACCAACAGCTATTGCTGCAATATTTGTTAATTACAAAAATAAAAATATTGATATAAACTTAGCAATTCTGACATCTATTGGAGGAAGTATAGGAGCAATAATAGGAGCGATAATTTCTATAAATACAGATGTATTAAAACTTAAAAAAATGTTTGGGATTTTTTTGGTAATAATTGCTATTCATGAAATATATACCTTATTGAAAGAGTATAAACAATACAAAAAAAGAAATAATAAAAATAGTTTAAATTGATTAAGAAAGTGAGGAAGTAGAAATGAAGTTTGTTAAAGGAATGATGATAGGAGGTTTAATTACTACAGGGGTAATTATGATGTGGAATGAAAATGAAATGACCACCAAAAAGATAACCAAAAAAGGAAAAAAATTAGCAAAAAGAATGGGAATAATGTAAGACGAGTTGTCAAAAGTAGTAAATCTTTTGACAACTTTTTTGGCCATTAGTCAGTACAATCGCATTTGTCACATGGTTTATCACATGGATGAAAATCATCACAATCAAGTTTAATACCTTTTAGACATTTTCCTTCATGATGACATTTTGCACAAACTTTTATGTGTTTTACATCGTCTTTCCATATTTGTATAGCATATTTTTTTCCAGGGCAAAGTGGACCAAAAACAAATTCTCCTTCATCATCTGTGAATGTGTGAGAAACTGGTTTTAATTCTTTTTTGCCAAACTTAAACTCAACTTCTACTAATTTTACAACAGCATCTCTTACTGGCTCTTTAAAGCAATCTCTTACTACTCCGTAAATAACATCTCTATGATCATTTGCTAAAACTATATCTAAATCAAATTGTTTGCCATCTGCAATAAATCCATCAATATCAACAAAAGGATGCATTGGCTCAGGTTTGTTTTCATTTATTTCCATATTACAACTTCCTTTCTTATTGGCTTATGCCAAGATTAATATATAATATGAAAAAAAAATATATTTGCTACATGTTGCTATTCATAACTTGTAAATAAATATATTATTAAGTTCCTAAATCTTATATAATTAGCAGTTAATTATATAAGATTAGTAGCAATTTAGATAAAAACTTAAAAATAATTATAGCGTTTTTGGAATTTTTGGTATATAATTTAATATGCTTTAAGATTAATATATAAGGAAGGAAATAAAAATGGATAGCAAAAACATAGGAATATTTGACTCTGGAGTTGGAGGATTAACAGTATTTAAAGAAGTACGAAAACTTCTTCCTAATGAAAATATTATATATTTAGGAGATACTTATAACTTTCCATATGGAAATAAGAGTAAGGAAGAAATAATAGAATATTCTATTCACAATGTAGAAAGATTAATAAAAAAAGACTCAAAGCTTGTAGTAGTAGCATGTGGAACAGCAACAAGTCAAGCAATCGATGTATTAAAAAGTAAATTTAATATTCCGATAATAGGTATTATAGAACCTACAGTGGAATATATCAAAGAAAAAGAATATAAAGAAATTGGTGTTATAGCAACTGAAGGAACAATTAGAAGTGGACAATGGGAGAAAAAGCTAAAAGAAGCAATAAATGGTATTAATGTAATAAATAAAGCTTGTCCAATGCTAGCAACAATAGCTGAAGAGGGCCGTGCGCAAAGCAAAGAAGGACGAGCTGTGATAAAAGAATATATGAAAGGATTTAAGAAAAAACACATAGAACATATAATACTTGGATGTACACATTATCCTATATATGAAAAGATAATAAAAGAAGAGTTAGGATATGAGGTTGAGTTGATAAATACAGGAATAATGGTTGCAAATTATATAAAAAGTTATTTAAAGGATAATAAATTAGAAAACAAGTCTGAATTTAAAGATGAAAAAATCTATTTAACAAAACCAGAAGAGGAATTTAAGGACATTGTAAAAAATATAATGAATGTTAATATAAAAATTGATTCACTAGAATAAAATAAAAAAATAAAAGAGGCTAAAAACATTGACTTATGGGTAATTTCAGTATATAATGTCAGTATAAAATATTAGGAGGACAAAATACATAATGGAAAAAAATATGTTTTCAATTAATGAAAATGAATATACACAAATGACAGACGAAAAATTAATAGAAAATATAAAAAATGATGACAACATGGCACTAAATTGTTTAATAGAAAGATATAATGATATTGTAAATATGAAGGCAAATAAATTTTTTATGATAGGAGCCGAAAAAGAAGATATAGTTCAAGAAGGAATGATAGGGCTATATAAAGCAGTAAAATCTTTTAATATGGAAAAACAAAATTCATTTAAAACATTTGCAAATATGTGTATAGAAAGGCAATTAATAACAGCTGTAAAAAACTCAAATAGACAAAAACATATACCATTAAATTCGTCAGTCTCTTTAAATGCGGCAGCCTATGATGATAATGAAGATGTAGACAAGATAGATGTTTTTGACATCAAAGCATTAGACGACCCATCTGATATAATTGCCGAAAGAGAATACTTTGAAAGTATGGAAAATAAAATAAAAGAAGCATTAAGTGAATTTGAACTACAAGTTTTACACGAATATGAAAAAGGAAAATCTTATGCAGATATTGCAGTAAAATTAAATGCTAAAATCAAATCAGTAGATACAGCAATCCAACGAATTAGAAAAAAGGCTAATAAAATAAGAGAAAATATAAAATAAAAGAGATATTAAAGTACTCACGATACAATGAGAGCTAAAAATAGCTCTTTTTTTATTTAGTAGGAAAGTTCTCTTGGGGTAGAAAATCCAACGAAATATAGAATACTTACGGAAAGAAGGCATTTACAAAAATTACAAGAAAAAAATTTAAGATATGTGTTGCCATTAATAAAAAAAATTGTTATAATAAACAAGATATTGAAAGATAAAGGTTAATATTGTATTAATTTGATATACATTGAAAGGATGAAAAAAATGAAAAAAAATAAAGATTTTGATGAAATAGATGAAATAGATGAAATACCAAAAGCATTAAAAAATGAAGGGAAAAAGAAGAAGAAAAAGAAAAACTGGAAAAAAATATGGCTAGTCTTAATAATATTAGCAATACTTGGAGTTGGTTCAGGTGGCTTCTTACTATATGGACCATATTCTGGATTTAGAGATTGGCTAATAACAACAGCAATGACAACAATGACACACCAATATTTAGCAACATGGTTTTATGATGATGACACAATAAATCAAGTACTAGCAAAAAACAAAGTAAGTGAAGTAGATGAAATAACAAATACCAATACAATAGTAATAAATACAACAACAGAAGAAAAAGAATATGCAAATGAATATGAAAAAGCAATATTAGAAAAAGATCCTAATAATGATGACTATAAAATTATAGAAATAAAAGGAAAAGGATATAGTGGATATTTAGCAGCAATATATGATCCATCAAGAATAAAAACAGTATATACTAAGAAACTAGGAACAAGTGGACAATATTTAACACAAATGGCAAAAGATAATGATGCATTAATAGCAATAAATGGTGGGGGATTTGAAGATCCTAACTATAATAGTAATGGTGCTAATCCGCTAGGAATAACATTTTCAGGAGGAAAACTAGTAACATCAAAAACATGGAATGGATCAGGTGGACTAATAGGATTTACACAAGATAATAAACTTGTATTAGGAAAAATGACAGTTAAACAAGCACAAGACATGAAAATAAGAGATGGTGTAACATTCGGACCATTCTTAATAGTAAATGGTAAAGCATCAAAAGTACTTGGAAATGGTGGATGGGGAACAGCACCACGTACAGCAATAGGACAAAGAAAAGACGGAATTGTATTATTCTTAGTAATAGACGGAAGAACAATAAAAGAACCAGGAGCAGATATGAATGACTTAATTGAGATAATGCAAAATTATGGAGCATATAATGCAACAAATCTTGATGGAGGAACATCAAGTGCAATGGTTGTAAATGGAAAAATAATAAATGACCCAGTAGATAGTTCTGGAGCACATAGAACAAGATTTATATCTACAGGATTTATACTAACTAAAAAATAGAAGGTGGAAAATATGGGATTTATAGTAGCTGTTGATGGAACAGCTGGAAGTGGAAAAGGAACTATAACAAAAATAATTGCAGACAAATTAAATTTAATAAGTATAGATACAGGAGCAATGTATAGATGTGTTGCATTGGAATGTATAAACAAAAAAATAGAATACACAGATGTAGAAAAAATAAAAGAGGTTCTTAAAGATATTAATATTGAATTAAAAAAAGAAAACAATTTACAAGTAGTAATATTAAACGGAAAAGATGTTACTAGGGAAATAAGAACTCCAGAAGTAGACAGTGTAGTTGCAAAATTTGCTGCAATAAAAGAAGTAAGAGACAAAATAACTCCAATACAAAGAAAAATGGGACAAAATGCAAATATAATTATGGAAGGCAGAGATATAGGAACAGTAGTATTCCCTAATGCAGATGTAAAAGTATTTTTAGATTGTTCAGTAGAAGAAAGAGCAAGAAGAAGATATAATCAAGATCTAGAAAAAGGAATAGAAACCACATATGAAGAGGTTCTTGAAAGCATAAAAGAAAGACATAAACTAGAAACAGAAAGAAAAATTGCTCCATTAGTACAAGCTCCAGATGCAGTATATATAGATTCAACAAACATGACAATAGATGAAGAAGCAGAAGCTGTAATAAAAATAATTGAAGAAAAAAGAAAATAATAAAAACCGAAAGGAATGAAAATATTGAAAGAAGAATTTTTAAAAATACTAAGAACAGTAAATAGAGAAGGAATAGAAGACTTAATAAAATTTATGGAGAGTACAGATTTCTTTACGGCACCAGCAAGTACAAGATTTCATGGAAATTATGCAGGTGGACTTGTAGAACATAGTATGAAAGTATATGAAATATTAGTAGAAAAAGTAAAGAATTCATCTAAAAAAATTGAAGTTTCAGATGATACATTAAAAATAGTTGCGCTATTACATGATATATGCAAAGCAAATTTCTACAAAATAGATTATAGAAATGTTAAAAATGCATTAGGGGTATGGGAAAAAGTTCCTTATTATACAGTAGATGATACAATACCATATGGACATGGTGAAAAATCAGTAATGATGATTACAGAATATATGAAATTAACAAGTGAAGAAAAATATGCAATTCGTTGGCATATGGGATTTACAGAACCTAAAGAACAATATGGAACAATTGGGATTGCTTATACAAAGTATCCATTAGCTTTACTTGTTTTTGAAGCTGATTTAGAAGCAACATATTTCTTTGATACATAAAAACAAAGCATGTTTGCAAAATTAATTGTAAATGTGCTTTTTTATATTGTCAAAAAAGCTAAAATGCGATATAATAATAAGCCAAGAAACGGCGAGGGGAAATAGAATGTTAATTGATAATGAAATAATTGATGAATTATATTATGATGCAGGGAATGAAAGAGTTCAAAAAGCTAGACTATATGTAAAAACAGGAAGAGTAGAAATAGAAAAAATAAATTATAATGATAAAAATAATTTTGAATTAACAGGAAACGTAAGTGGACAAGAAAAATACAGAACACATATTAGTGTGGAATCAGGAGAAATAATAGATGTAACTTGTGAATGTCAAGATTATCAAAAAAGATATGCAGCATGTAAACATATAGTTGCGACAATGATGGAATTTGAAAGTAATGACAAATATCTAACAATGATAAAAAATTCTAATTTAGTTGATTTGCATAAAATACTAAGATTAGACTCTAAATATAGAAATTTCAAACAAATAGTAAATGAATTTTATACAGAAGAAATGCAAGAAATAGAACAATCAAATGAACAAGAAAAAGAAGAAATACAACAAAAAATAAAAATAGAGCCCAAAATAATTTATGACAAATACGAAAGTAATTTAAGAATAGAATTTAAAATTGGAAACCAAAGAATGTATAAACTTAAAAATCTAGCAGAATTTTATGACAGAATGATTAATAAAGAAAAATATAAATATGGAAATAAACTAGAATTTATCCACAAAAAAGAAATATTTGTGGATAATGATAGGGCACTTTTAGAATTTATATTAAAACATTCAGAAACAATAAGGTTTGTAAATTCAAGTGTAAATACTAGTTATAGATATTATGGAAAAGCGTTAAATGAAGGATATATTTTACTAAATAATAGTGGAATTGATGAAATATTTGAAATCTTAAAAGGACAAGAAATAGCATTTCAGAAAGAATATAAAGATGAAAAAATAGAATTTAAAAACGAAAATCCAGACTTGCATTTTGTAATGAAGAAAAAAGGAAAAGAAGAATATCAAATTGTTTTAAATAAAAAAATAGATATAATGAGAGATATCAATATAATAAATGGAAGAGAATATAAATATTTATTAATAGACAATACCTTATACAGATGTGATAAAAAATATGAACAGACAACATTCAAATTATTAAAAATGTTAAAAGATAATTTTATGACTGAATTAATATTTGGAAAAGAACAATTACCAGAGCTATTCTCAATAATTTTATTAAAACTAAAAAATAGCATAGAATTTAAAGGAATAGATGAACAACAATTAGAACAATATAAACCTAAAAAATTAGTAGTTAAGTTATTTTTAGATTATGACAAAAATGAACATATATTGGCAGATGCAAAATTTTGTTATGGAGAAGAAGAATTTAATCCATTACAACAAAAAATTAAGATAAAATATCCTAGAGACGTAGTATCTGAGAACAAAGCACTTAATTTGCTTAGAAAAACTGGATTTATGTATTATGCTCAAAAAGAATGTTTTATACTTCCAAACGAAGATAAAATCTATAACTTTTTATTAAATGATGTAAATGAATATATGCAAAAATTTGAAGTAATGGTAACAGATGAATTTAAATCTAAACAAATAAAACAACCTAAAATAGGAAGCTTAGGAATAAAAGTAGAAAACAATTTATTAACTATAGATTTTGCTAATCTGAATATAGACATATCAGAATTACAAGAAATTATGGCAAAATATGAATTAAAGAAAAAATATCATAAATTAAAAGATGGAACATTTATAAGTTTAGAGGAAAATCAAGATATTGAATTTATAGATAAATTAGTAACAGGTATGGACATTGACTTTAAAGAACTAGAAAAAGAAACTGTAAGATTACCAGTAAATAGAAGTTTGTACTTAAATCAATTATTAAAAACAATTAATAATACACCGATAATGAAAAATGTAGAATACAAAAAACTAGTTAATGGATTAGAAAAAAACAGTGATGAAATAGATATAGAAATACCATCAAGTTTAGATAATGTTTTAAGATATTATCAAAAAACAGGATATAAATGGTTAAAAACTTTAGACAATTATAAGTTTGGTGGAATTTTGGCTGATGATATGGGACTAGGAAAAACAATACAAATGTTGTCAATTATAGCAGGATATGTAGAAGAAAATAAAGAAAATAGAAGAGCATCAATAGTAATTTGCCCTAGTTCACTTACATTAAATTGGCAAAATGAATCTCAAAAATTTACAAATAAATTAAAAACAATGGTTATAAGAGGAAATGCTCAAGAGCGTAAGGAACAGATAAAAAATATAGGAAAATATGATTTGGTAATAACATCATATGATTTATTAAAAAGAGATGTAGAGGCGTATAAAGAAAATAAATATGCCTTTAGATTTGCAATTACAGACGAAGCACAATATTTAAAGAATAGTAACACCCAAAATGCTAAAGCAGTTAAAGAAATTGTAGCAGATACAAGATATGCATTAACAGGTACACCTATTGAAAATTCATTAGCTGAATTATGGTCAATCTTTGATTATATAATGCCAGGATATTTATTTGCATACAAAAAGTTTAAAACAGAATTTGAAGTACCAATAGTAAAAGAAGAAAGTCAAAAAGCAATGAAAAAACTAAGAATGCTGATAGAACCATTTATTTTAAGAAGGACTAAAAAAGAAGTATTAACAGAATTACCAGAAAAAACAATAACAGTTTTAAACAATCAAATGAAAGAAGAACAAGAAAAAATATACTTAAATTATTTAGCGCAAGCAAAACAAGATATTGCAGAAACAATAGATGCTAAAGGGTTTGAAAGAAGTCATATTCAAGTTTTGGCAGCACTTACAAGGCTAAGACAAATTTGTTGTCATCCAAGTTTATTTATAAGAGATTATAAAGATGGAAGTAGCAAATTAGAGCAATGCATAGAAATAATAAAAGACGCTACAGAATCTGGACACAAGATTTTGTTGTTTTCTGGATATACTTCAATGTTTGAACTTATTGAAAAAGAACTAAAAGAAAATGATATAGCTTATTTTAAACTAACAGGTTCTACAAAAGTTGATGACAGAATTAGAATGGTAGATGAGTTTAATGAAAATAAAAATATAAAAGTATTTTTAATTTCACTTAAAGCTGGAGGAACTGGACTTAATTTGACTGGAGCAGATATGGTTATTCATTATGACCCTTGGTGGAATGCATCTGCAGAAAATCAAGCAACTGATAGAGTTTATAGAATTGGTCAAAAAAATAATGTTCAAGTATATAAATTAATAACTAAAAATTCGATAGAAGAAAAAATTTATGAATTACAAAAAAAGAAATCTGAATTAATAGATAATGTACTTGATACCAAGACATCATTTATTAGTAAATTGTCAAAAGAAGATATTATGAAATTGTTTGAATAGATTTTAACTTAAACTGTTGAACAATATAAATTGCGTATTACATTTATAGAATAATGTATTTATAAATTAATAATATATTGTTTTTTTATACCTTGGTGTCGTAATTTCCATATTAAAAATACTAGTATGTAGATTGCTCCATATCGCATTTGCTATGCTCATTTGATCGCTTACGCGGTATTGCAAAACAATATATTATTAATTTTTTAAAATATATAATTTAGTTATAAATTGTAATATTATTTTATCTCAAAATTATATTGTTCAACAGTTTAAGTTAAACATATTAAAAGAAAGGATAGTAATTATGAAAGATTACATAGTAGTAATTGGTGGAGGACTTGCAGGAAGTGAAGCTGCATATCAAATTGCAAAACAGGGAATAAAAGTAAAATTATACGAAATGAAACCAATAAAATTTACAGAAGCACATAGTAATAAAAACTTAGCAGAAATAGTATGTAGTAATTCATTTAAATCAAATTTACATACAAATGCTTGCGGATTATTAAAAGAAGAACTAAGATATTTAGATTCATTATTAATAAAAATAGCAGACGAAACACAAGTACCTGCAGGACAAGCACTAGCGGTGGACAGAGAATTATTTGCACAAAAAGTAACTCAAGAAATTGAAAATAATCCATTAATAGAAATAATACATGAAGAAGTAACAGATATAGAAAAACTTGCACAAGATGGAATTGTAATTATAGCAACAGGACCATTAACATCAGAAGGAATGGCAAAAGAAATTTCGAAAATAACAGGCCAAGACAAATTATATTTTTATGATGCTGCAGCTCCAATTGTTACAAAAGAGAGTATAGATTTTAACATAGCATTTTTGGGGGATAGATATGAACAAGAAAAACAAAAAGATGAAACAATTGAACAATGGCAAAATAGAATTCGAAATCAAGAAGCAAGCTATATAAATCTTCCTATGAATCAAGAAGAATATGAAAGATTTTGCGATGAGCTAATAAATGCAGAAGGAGTAGTATTGCATGATTTTGAAAAACGAGAAATTTTTGAAGGATGTATGCCAGTAGAGGTTATGGCAAAAAGAGGATTAAATACATTAAGATTTGGACCATTAAAGCCAGTAGGATTTGATGATCCAAGAACAGGAAGAAGACCTTATGCAGTAGTGCAATTAAGACAAGATGATACTAATGGAATGATATTTAATATTGTTGGATTCCAGACAAATTTAAAATTTGGAGAACAAAAAAGAGTATTTAGCATGATTCCAGGACTTGAAAAAGCAGAGTTTGTAAAATATGGTGTAATGCATAGAAACACATATATAAACTCAACAAAATTATTAGATAATACATATAATTTAAAAAGTAATAATAATATATATTTTGCAGGGCAAATAACTGGGGTTGAAGGTTATGTTGAATCAATCTCATCAGGAATGTTAGCAGGTTTGAATGCATGTAAAAAGTATAAAAAAGAAGATAAAATCATATTTCCAGAGACAACAATGATAGGAGCACTAGCTAAATATATTTCAACAGAAAATGACAAATTTCAACCGATGAATGCAAATTTTGGAATAGTTCCTTCATTAGAAGAAAAAATAAAAGATAAAAAAATAAAATATGGAAAACTTGCAGATAGAGGATTAGCTGATTTAAAAGAACAATATTTTACAAAAAAAGAAAAAAATTAACAAAAAACGCTTGTAGAAAAAAATGCGTTGTGTTAAAATATAAAATGTAATAAAATATATCACAAATGAAAGGAGTTTATTAAGTAATTATTTACTTGATAAGATTGAAAAATGAGAGGATTTGAAGAGATACAAAAAATAGTAGAAAATTTTGTTAATGAATCAAAACAAGCTAAACAACAAATTATGGAAATAGAAAATGAAAGAAATAATTTAGCACAAAGAAGAAATGGAAAAAAAGAAGCTAATATTGAAGAAAATTTAGCTGAAATTAACGAGCTTGGAAAACAAATTTCAAGATTAGGCAATCAAAGTCAAGAATTACAAAATAAGCTTGATAAACGCTTTTTAGAAGTAAAGAAATTAGTTAATTTAATGATAGACAATCAAATTACAGAAGAAATGAGAAAAATTCGAAAAATTAATGAAACTAAAGAAGAATATTTGGAAAAAATTGCACTTCAAGAAGAAAGAAAAGCGAGATATGAAATGCAAAAACAAGAATTTTTTCAAAGATTTGGAAGAATTCCTGAAATATCAGAAAAAGCAAAACAAGAAGATGCAATTCAAGACAAACAATGTGAGCAATATAAAGAAAAGATACAAGAAAAACAAGATAAAATAGAGAAGTGCGAAGAAGAACTTACACAATTAGTTGAATTAAAAAATAATGTTCAAAACAGAAACTTGTCAAAAATAATCGGAAACGAAAAAGAAGAAATAGCAGTATTACCATTAATAGAAGAAATAGAAATAGAAGAAATGGAACCAATTCAAGAAGTAGAAGTAGAAGAATTTCAACCAATAGAAGAAATTTCAATTGAAGGATTTGAAGTGGAACCTTTTGAAGAAATAAAAGAAGAGGATTTTCAACAAGAACATTCTAAAATATCAGAAAATATTATTGAAGAAAAAGAAGATAATTCAATAGACGAAATAGAAGAACTTGCAAAAGCTATAGTAGAGCAAATAGTTACAGAACAAACAAAACAACAAGAAATTATAGCATTTGAAGAACCAAAAAATGAAGAAGAGATTCAAGTTAACGATGAACCAATTACATTATCAAATATAATGGTAAAAATAGAAAATAACGAGATTGTATATAAAGCACAAGCAAGCAATGGGGAAGAAGTAATAATAAAACCTACAAAATTAGCCTCAGGAAATCCATTTTTAAACATTAAAGAGAGAATAGAAAAAATAAAAGAAACATTAATTAATTATGCTGTTATAGAATATAGACCAATAGAAAAAGGTGTAGTAAAGAAAATAGATCCGATTGTTTGCGAACTATTAAATAAATTTGCTGAAATATATAACTATGATGCAGAAAATCTTATTTACAATTATGCAATGTCATTTTCAAAAAATGAAATGATAAGAACAGAATTTGTGACAATAACATACAATTTAGCATATATTGAGGGAACAAATATGAGCAAAACAGAAAAAAGAGAGATTTCAAAAATATGCAAAAAAGCATTAAAAAATGAGAATATAGATATAATTGGAAAAAACTTTAGCAGAATAAAATATATTTTTAAAAGATTGTTTGCAATAAATAGTGTGGAAAGATTACCAGAAGGAAAATATTAATAAAAATGTATAAATGGTAAAATTAAGTGACGCACTTTGAAATAAAAATAGACACATAAGATTACAAATGATACAATGTGATT
>CAKPHD010000032.1 GCA_934155625.1 uncultured Clostridia bacterium | reverse complement strand
GTTATTTCTTCTCCTGCTGTTGTTACTTTTTCTTTATCTGCTGTTTTTACTGCTGTATAACCTGGATTTTGTTCTACATTAACATCTCTTTCTGTTTCCTTATCTCCAACTGTTACAATATTTTTTATTATTCCTCCATTATCTATATCATCTTGTGTTACTGTATATTGCGCAGAGATTACATTTGTGCCATTTACTTTAATTTCACTAATAACTTGATCAATTCCAAGCATTGCATCTCTTACAGTAAGATTTTTTAATATTGTATTTCCTGTATTTGTTACTGTTATTGTGTATGTTATTTCTTCTCCTGCTGTTGTTACTTTTTCTTTATCTGCAATTTTACTTATATCATAAGAAGGTGCTTCTTCAACTGGTGTTTCAACTTTTGAATCATCACTAACTTCTTCTGCTTTTTGATTTGGTTTTGTAGGAACTGATTCTCCTTCAACAAAAACTTCATTAATTATTGGTAATGGATTACCATTTTCATCAGCCTTTCCTTTTATGTCTTTTTCATAAGTTACAGTATATGTAGCAGATATTTCTTTGCTGTCTCCTGCTTTTAAATCTCCTATTTTTAAGTCTTTAGCATTAATATTGATTCCTACAAGTTTTTCATCAAGTACTACATTAGTTAAATCTAAGCTACCAGTGTTTGTTACTTTTATTTTGTACTCAATTACGTCTCCTGCTTGAACCTTTACGTCTTTTCCAAGACTTTCTTGATTTCTCTTTATGTCAGTAACTTCTTTTACTACTTTTATGTCTGCTGTATCTTTTTTATCTGGATTTGTAGGAACTCCTCCAACTGTTGCAACATTTTCAATTTTTCCGCTTATATCTTTTACTTCTACAATAAATGTTCTTTCGATTGTCTCATTAGCTCCTAATTCAACATTCCATGAAATTTGTTTTCTATTATCAGTTGTTGTTGTTATTTTTCCAGCATCTGTTACAGAACTTTCTATTAATTCTGTTCCTACTGGTACTGTATCTTCTATTGTTGTTTTTCCAGAAATATCTCCTGTATTTGTAGCTGTTATAGTATATTTTATTTTGTCTCCTAATTTTGCTACCTCTAGACCATCTTTTACTTCAACATTATTTTTTTCTATTATTTTGCTTGATTTTTTAGCATTTATAATTGATGTTTTTTCTTCATTACTTTCTTTACCGTTAACTATTGCTGCATTTGATATTGTACCTGTTGCATTTTCGTTAACTTTTACTGTAAATTTAACTTCTATTGATTCTTTTGCTGGTACAGTTACAATCCATTTTAAGCCTATAACTGTATCATTTTCTAATATTGTTGTTCCTGAATTTTGAGCATCATCAATAGAAACAAATGTCGTTTGTTCTGGAATTTTATCTGTTATTTCTATATTTTTTAACTCTTGTTCTCCATTATTTGTAACTTTTATTGTGTATGTAATATTTTTATTGGCATATACTAATTTATCTTCACCTACACCAGTTGTAGCTGTTTTTTCAACTGTAAAATCTGGTGTTTGTGGTATTATTTTATCTGCTACTGCAGAATTTCCAGCAATAACGCTTGATGGTGTCCACCAATCCCAGAAATCTCTTGATACAAGTCTTTCTTGTTCTTCTACTCTTGTTATTGTTGTTTCTCCAACTTGATTTACATCTGTATTTGTTGTTACATTTTCTGCATTATTATTAGCTGCTGGGTTATTTATAGCATTTCCATTATTATTTGTTGTTGCTGTATTATCTGCAACATTTCCATTATTGTTTGCTGCTGTGTTATCTGCAGCATTTCCATTATTATTTGTTGTTGCTGTGTTATCTGCAACATTTTCATTATTGTTTGTTGTTTCTGCATTGTCTGCAACATTTTGATTATTATCTTCAGTTGTTTTATTTTCTTCTGCCTTATTCTCATCAGATTTTTGAACATCATTAGCTTTATTCTCTTCTACTGTTTGTGTTTCACTAGATGATTGATTTCCATCAACAGCCTCTGTACTACCTTTATCAGCTAAGAATATTCCTACTGATAAACCAGCTATAAACAACAAAACTATAACAGTTACTATCGCTATAATAGTTTTTTTGCTTACGGTATTTGATTTATCCGCCATTTTAATTCCCCCCTAAATTAACTATATTTCTTGCGCTTTCAATATTAGTCTTTGTCTATTTCCATTTGTACATGTAATTAATGTTACTTCTCTTACATATTCATCTTTGGGTAATAAAATGTTTACATCATTTGGTGTTGTTGTAAAAATGTCATAAATTGAATATTGAATTGTTTTTCCTGTTAGATCTGTTAATTCTACAATATCTCCTTTATTAAGATTTTTAGTTTTTCCAAACATTGTACCACTTTTATTATTATGACCCGCTATTGATAAATTTCCATAATCGTTTACTTTTTCGCCCCAATATTTTATTATAGAAACCTTCATTGGTTCTTTTGCATTTTCTGGGTCTATATTACCAATTTCTAATATTGGATATTCAATGTTTATTTTAGGAATTTTAACTATTCCTATTACTTTATAGCCTTTATATTCTAATTGTTCTTGTGATTCTCCCGTATTTTCTGAAAAATCTATGTTACTAAAAGCTTCTACTGTTTCTTGGCTTTCTTTTTCATTTTTATATTCGCTTAAATATTTATAAGCTATCATTCCAATTACCACAATTGCAACTATTAATAACATACTAAAAATCACTTTGTATATTTTTAGTTTTAGACTATTTTTGTTCATCTTTTTTATTTAATCTTTTCATTCTAATAAATACTATTATTAATGCTACTACTACTACTGCTAATATAACTATTAGTGCAATACTGTCATATGTTATTGGTAGTCTTGTGGTTTCTTGTGTTTTTATTTGCTCTTTTACTGCATTTGGTTCATAATCATAATATTCTTGTAAGAATTGTGCATCTGTTGTTTCTCCATCTTTTGCAACTTTTTTCAAAAATACTATATATTTATCTCCAACACCATTACTTTGTTCTGTTGACTCTGGTTGTTTTACTTCCATATTTTCAACTTCTTGCCAATTTGCTTCATTAATTAGTTTTGAATATAAACTATAGAATTGTTCATTTTCTTGAACTTTTTGGTACATATCCATTCCGTCATATTCTTTATTAAGTTTTTCTGCTAATTCAACTAATTTTGCATAATCTGCTGAGTCTGTTGTTTTTACTCTTTGATAATAATATGTAGCATCTTTACTATCTGTGATTTTTACATATCCTGCTTTAGAAATTTCTTTTACCCCAGCTATATTTTCATTTCTAACAGGATCTGTTGATTCAGTGTTTTCTTTAGAAGTAGATATTTCTACTGCTATTCTTTTTGTTGTATTTTCTATTATATTTATATTTTCCTTGGTTAACGAGTTCTCGAATTCTATTTGAACTCCATCTAGAATTAAATTTTCTTTTTCATCTTTTGCCCACATATAAATTGGTTGATTCTTTAATTTTTCATAGGTTTCGGCATTTAAAAATGCTCCTTGATTTCCTCCCAAATCTGAGATTGAATTAATATAAGATAACTCCATTTTATTTGGATTTGCATTATTAGTAAATGCATACTTAAAATTTTTGTCTGTGTAGTCTTTAATATATATCATATACTCATTTTCTTGAGTGTTTACTACAGAGACATTTTCGTTTGTCGCTAGAACTACTATTGGTGTTATTACTATAATGAAAATAATAGCAAAAGCACCAAATAATTTGATGATTTTTTTGTTCATCATATGCTCCACCCCTTTATATTATTATTTTTTACGGCATCATTATATTATATTTTTAGGCCTTTGTAAATACTTTTTTTGGAAATTTCTCCAAAAAAGAAGAAGAAAAGTCCGCTCAACTTTTCTTCTTTTTCTTTATTTTTCAATCCATTTAACTAAATCCATATTTTCACTATCAAGTATCATTTCATTTTGAGGCATAACTCTAAATGAATATCCATAATTTCCACCTGTAGTCAATTTAATTTTAGCTACGTAATAATATTTTTTATTTTCCTCTTCTTTTCCTTCCATTTTCATTGGAATTATTTGAATATCTTGTACAGTTCCATTTTCTAAGAATTTTCCGTAATATACTTCAACTCTAATTGAATCTGGGTCAATATTAGGTAATGTTACTGCACATCTTACATCTATTTCTGCACCTGCATCTACAGTAATATTATCTGCATTGTTTTCTACTTGTTCAATTTGTATATCTTTCCAATTTGAATACATACTTGCTTTCCAAGAATCAAATTCTGTAACTCTGTCTAAATCATTATAATATTTTTTAGTTAAGTTGCATAATGGTATATACAATTTATTTGTATAATCAACTAACATTCTTGCTGTACTATATTGCCCACCTGTTGAAATTATTGAATTTTTCATATATTCCATCCATGTTTTTGAAATTCCATCTTTGTCTTTATTATAATATATTGGGATAATCTTATTTTCTAATGTATAATATATGCTTTCACTATCAGCTATATCTTGTTCCTCGTATGACGCATATTCTTTATTAGTTCCAATTGACCATCCATTTTTTTGGTTATATCCTTCAGCCCACCATCCGTCTAATATACTAAAGTTTACAACTCCATTTACAGATGCTTTTTGTCCACTTGTTCCTGATGCTTCCATTGGTCTTCTTGGGTTATTTAGCCATACATCAACACCACTTACCATATATCTTGATATTTCTATATTATAATTTTCTAATATAAATATCTTTCCTTTAAATTGTGGCTTCATTGATATTTCGTGAATATATTTAATTAATTCTGCACCTTCTCTATCTGCTGGATGTGCTTTTCCTGCAAATATTAATTGAACTGGTCTATTTTCATCATTTAAGATTTGTGTTATTCTTTCTAAATCTTTAAATATTAATGTTGCTCTTTTATATGTTGCAAATCTTCTTGCAAATCCTATTGTTAAAGCATTTGGATTTAGTTTTGATGTCATTTCGTTTATTTCATCATAACTTACACCTTCACGTCTTAATCTTTTTGTTACATTTTCTTTTACTAATGCTAACAATTTTACTTTTCTTTCAAGGTGTACTTCCCATAATTTGTCATCTGGAATTGTTTTTATTTTCTCCCATACTGAATTTTCATGAATGTTGTCTTGCCAATATGGTATTAAATATTTATTATATAATTCTTTTAATTTTGGTGCTAACCATGTACATGTATGAACACCATTTGTTACATATGTTATTGGAGATTCACTTGGTGCTATATGTGGCCATACATCTGCAAATAACTCTCTTGATACTTCTCCATGTAATTTACTTACACCATTTTTCTTTCCAGCGATTTTTAATGCAAATATTCCCATATTAAATCCTGGTTCTAGCCCTTCACAAGGTTTCATTCCTAATTTTAAGAATTCTTCTCTTGTTAATCCTAATCTTGGCCAGAAGTCTTTGAAATATTTTTCTACTAATCCTGTTGGGAATATGTCATTTCCAGCAGGTACTGGTGTATGTGTTGTAAATACTGTTTTTGATGACGCTATATCTCTTGCTACATCAAATGATACTTGTTTTTCTTTTATTGTATTTTTTATCAATTCTAAGTTTAAGAATGCAGAATGTCCTTCATTCATATGATAAACTGTTGGCTTTAACCCTAATCTTCTTAATAGGTTTACTCCTCCCATACCAAGTATTATTTCTTGTCTAATTCTCATTTCTTGGTCTCCACCATATAAACGAGCTGTTGTATCTCTATCTTCATCATTATTTATGTCTATGTCTGAATCCATTAAATATAATTTAATTCTCCCTACATTTATTTCCCATACTTTTAAATATATTCTTCTTTTTGGAAATTTAATAAATAATATTAAATCATTTCCATCTATATCTTTTACTGGTGTTATTGGTAAATCATATAAATCTAAATCTCTGTATTCTGGTCTTTGCATTCCATATCTATCTATTACTTGGTTAAAATATCCATTTTTATATAATAATCCAACTGCTACAAGTGGAATTCCTAAATCACTTGCTGATTTTAAGTGATCTCCTGATAATATTCCAAGTCCTCCTGAATATATTGCTATTGTTTGATCTAATCCATATTCTGCTGAGAAATATGCTATTAAATCATTTCTATTGTCTGGATATTTTGAGTTAAACCATGTATTTTTACTATTCATATATGCATCAAAATTACTTACTATTTTATCATATTCTTTTACAAATGCTACATCTTTTGATGCTTTCTCTAATTTTTCTTGATCTACTGCTTTTAAAAATTTTACTGGGTTTTTGTTACATCTTTCCCATAAATCTATATCTATTATTTTGAATAGTCTTAGAAATTCTGTGTTCCAAGACCACCATAAATTATTTGCTATTTCTGTTATTCTACCTATTCTTTTAGGTAATTGTGGATTTACTGTTATTCTGTTGAATACATACATTTTTATTTTCCTCCTATGTTTTTTATACTACTCTTTTGAGTACTTTTTTCTTTTTGTTAATCACAATTATTATCTACTACTTTTCTTTTTTTGTCAATATTTAATTTCGAGTTTTTTTGTCTTTCGAATATTATTTTTTTTACAATTCACAGTAATTTTTTATAAAGTTTAAGAAATTAATAATATATTGTTTTGTAAATACCGCGTAAGCGACCAAATAAGAGTAGCGAATGCGAAATGGAGCAATCTACATACTAACTTTTTAATATGAAGATTGCGACACCAAGGTATTAAAAAACAATATATTATTAAGTTATAAAATAAGTCTAATATAGATTATTGCGTATTCGTATTAGTATTTTCTGTTGTATTATTTGTATTATTACTTGTCGAACTATTAGTATTTGTATTACTATTATTAGTAGTATTAGTGTTTGAATTTGTACTTGTATTAGTATTACTATTTGCGTTCGTATTCGTATTTGTATTAGTATTCATTGTATTTTTATTTGTATTTTCTGTTTTATTATTAGTTGTATTTGTTGTATTGTTTTTATTTGTTTGTGTTTCATTTTCATTTGTAGTATTTTTAGGTTTTGATGTTGTTGTCTGAGTTTGCTGTATATCAACCAATTGAGGATCAACTGCATCAATATCATGTGTAATATTCTGAACCGTATCTTGTTTATTTTGTTTTTTCTCTGTATTTTCTTGTTTTAACTCTGTTCCTGAATGTTTATCACATAATTGTGGTACTGTACCATTTAAAAAGTACTCTGTGTATACATTTGTACAACCAGTTGTTGCTACTTCTCCAGTATCTGCACATATATTGCAGCTATATACTGAATTTGGCTTTTCAAATGTTGCACTCTTTAAACCTACATGAATTTTTGACATTACATTTGCCCATAATAAACCTGCTGGATTTCTTTTATTAAATTCTATTGTCTCATTTTCATCAAATCCATACCAAGTTGCAGCTGTATAATATGGAGTAAATCCACAAAGCCATCTATCATAATTTTCATCTGTAGTTCCTGTTTTAGCAGCTACATCTACTCCTGAAATTTTACAATATGACGCTGTTCCCTTAGAACCTTGTACTGGTTGTGTTAATATTTCTTTAACTATATAAGCTACTTCTTTTGATACCACTCTTCTTCTTTTTTGCTTTGCTTTTACAATAGTTATTTGTGAACTATTATTTACATTTGAATAAAATGTCGGCTCTATATACACTCCATCATTTGCTATCATAGCATAACCTGCTGCCATTTCTAATGGGCTTATTCCTTTTTGCAATCCTCCTAATGCTAATACAAGTGTCTCATCTTCTTTTGTTAATGAGCTTATTCCCATCTTCTTTAAATATTTTATAGAATTAGTTGGTTTTAATTGTTGCATTATTTCTACAAATGGAATATTTTGTGAAGATTCCACTGCTCTTCTTACAGTTATCTCTCCTAGTGGTTTATTATAATCTGTTGGATGATAACCATTGTCAAAATCTTTTTCACTATCGTCATATATAGATGCTGCTGTAATTATTTTTTTATCTATTGCAGGTATTAACACAGATAGCGGTTTTATAGAAGAACCTGTTTGCCTAACACTTTGAGTAGCTCTATTTAGTGGTCTTACTTCTGTCTTTTCTCCTAATCCTCCAACACATCCTAAAACTTTTCCCGTTTTATGATCTATAATTGCCATTGCTGCTTGCGATGCACTTCCTTCATCTTTTTTAGATTGTATTTGATATTTTGATTTTTCAAACTCTTTTTCTGTTGTTTCCTGAATTTTTGTATTTTGTGTACTATATACTGTTAGTCCTGCCATATTAATATAGTTCGTTGCAAATGTAGTTGAAATATTATATTTTTTTGCAATATCTTCTGTTATCTGTGAAATTAATGCATCTGTATGATAAGAATATACTGCACTCTCTGTTTCTATTTTTCCTTTTTTAAATTTCATTCCCTTATCTACATTGCTTACTGCTGTATTGTAGCTTGTTTCATCAATATAATTTAAATCTAGCATTTTCTTTAAGACTGTTTTTGTCCTTTTTTTAATTTTTTCTGAGTTATCTTTTTCACCAAATGGATTATATGAATTGGGTGAATTATTCATCCCTGCTAAAAATGCACATTCTTCTAAAGCTAATTCTGAGGATGATTTGCTAAAATAATACTGGCTTCCTACTTCTACTCCATACATGTGTGGTCCAACATATATAATATTTAGATATGCTTCTAGTACTTCATCTTTTGATAGCTCTGTTTCGAGCATTTCTGCTTTCCACCATTCTTTTACTTTTCTCGTAATACTATCTGTATTATCTCCTGTAAGATTTTTTACTAATTGCTGTGTTATTGTACTTCCACCATATGACGATTTTCCAAAATGTGTAACATATGATATTATTGCTCCTCCAGTTCTCTTTACGTCTATTCCACCATGTTTATAAAATCTTTCATCTTCTATTGCTATATACGCATTTTTTAAATTATCTTGTACATCATTTAGTTTTATTGGTGTATTTTTTCTTGAACAGCCTAATTTTGCAATTTCTTTTCCATCACTATCAAGTACTGTTGAATTTTGAAATGCAACCATTTCTTTGGCTAATGTTTTCCATCGACGTGTAGAAATTCCTAAGTATATTCCTAAACCAATAACCATTAAAATACAAATAATAATTATTATCTTTATTGCCTTTTTATTTATCTTTTTTTCTTTATCTTCCTTGCTTTTATTGCCTTTTTTCTTTTGCTCCTTTTTGTCTTTTCTGAAAGCTTTTGGAACATAATTCTCATCTTCTGTCTTCTTTTTCTTTTTTTTCTTCAATTAATATCACTTTCCTTTTTATGAGCAATACACACAAAGTATTGCTTCTAATCCTACATTTAAGTCAATTAATCCTATTTTATACTTATAGTCTAAATCTTCTAATTCTTGTATAATCTTTCTAAGTTCTGATGTTTTAAATCCTTTTGCTTGCAATTTATATTTATTTACCAAAAACATTTGATTAGGCTTTAGCTGTAAGCTTTGAGCAATATCTTTATTATAATAAATAGCTAATTTTACAAAATATAATTTTTTAAAGTGATTATATAATGTTATTAAAATCTTCTGAATTGGCTCTTTTGATGCAATTAGATTGTATAATACTTCCATTGCTTCTTTTACTTTCTTTTGCCCTAGATTGTCTGTCAAATCGAATATTATACTTTCTATTTTCTTTATACATAGCTTGTCTATATCTTGTTTTTGGATTGCGCCACTTTCTCCTGCATATTCAATAAGTTTTCGAATTTCATTTATTAAGTCTTGCATATTGGTTCCGCAACTTTCTATTAAATATTGAAGTGTATTTTCATCAACATTTACCTTATATGCATTACATATTGCTTTTAATCTTTTTATAATCTGAAATGGCTTTTGTTCTTCAAAATTGCATACTGTTCCTATTTTTTCAATGGTATTATAAATCGAATTTTTTTCTGCTTGATTTTCAACAAATACAAGTATTACAGATTCATTTATCATATCTATATTTTCTTTTAAATAGCTGTTTATTTTATCTTTTAATTCTTTACTTGCTCCTCCGCTTCTGCCTTTTACTTCTCTTTTAAATATCCCTGTTTCTCTTGCTATTATTAGTTTATTTGGATATCCAAATGCAGGAGTTTCTATGTCTGCAATTAATTCTTGTATACTGTTTTCATCAATATATATGTAGTTTATTCCTTTTATTGTTTCCCCAAAGTTTTTCTTTATTTTGTTTAATTGTTGTTCTAGCAAAAATGTGTCTTCTCCATATAACAAATAAATTCCTCTGGTGCTTCCTTGATTTAGTTGTTTTTCTAATTCTTCAACTTTTAACATATCTACTCCTTTTATATGTAAATTAAGATTTTTTTATTTTTACTTATTTAGTCTATTTTTAATAAATATTATAAAACTATAACTTTAAATGAAATTGCGAATGTGCATGGAGAAACGCTAGAAATTCTATGCAATTTTATGGAAAGAGTTCACGAGAGTGGAAGGGTGCCATAAAATAAGTTAGAATTTCTTAAGTTTCGTAATAAGCCGAGTAATGAAATGCAAAGTTATAATTTTATAATATTTATAATTAAACAAATGTAAAAATAAAAAATTCTTAATTTTTATTTAAACTCCTAATATGATGCGAAAGACTTCTGCCACACTCCAAGCTTGTGCAAAAGCACCTTTAGGAGCATATGGTCTTTTAGAATCATATATTTCCGCAATACTGCCTACACAGCCTCTTTCATTAATCTCTTTAGAAAATGTTTTTGTTACATTATCTACAAATTCTTTTAATTGTTCTTCATATTTGGCCTTATCTTTTTTAGTTTTGCTACTTGTTGCTAATCTCTTTAATGCATTATAGTATGGTCCTAAAAGCCATGTCCAAGTAATTCCTTGATGGTAGCTAAAATCTCTTCTGTAACCATCACCTTCATATACTTCAACATAATTTTCTTCACCTTTAGCTAAAGATTTTAATCCATAATTATTCAATAACTTTTTAGTAACTGTTTCAAACATATTTCTTGCTTCTTCTGATGTAGCATCTAATACAGGATATGTTAAACTTAATGCAAATAATTGATTTGGTCTAATTTTACTATCTCCAAGTACATCATATAAGCATTTTCTACGTTTATTGTAGAACTGGTTTTGATATGATTTTTTACATTTTGTAGCCATCTTTTCATATTTTTTAGCTTTGTCTGCTTCATTATTACTTGTTGCAAGTTCTTGCATTATTTTTAAAGCATTATACCACATAGCATTTATTTCTACTGCTTTACCATTACGTGGTGTTACTGCTATTCCTGCATATTTTGCATCCATCCATGTATTTTGAGTATTTTCTGTTCCAGAAACAATTAGTCCATCTGTATCCATATAAATATTATTATTATCTAAATCTATTCCTTTAGCATAATTTTCTATAATATTTTCCATTTTAGGATAAATATCTTGCATTACAAATTGATAGTCATTTGTATATTCAAGATATTTTTTTACTTGTTCAAAGAATAATAATGATGCATCAACACTATTATATAATGGTCTATAGTCATCTTCACTATATGTATTTGGAATTAGTCCATATTTTATATCTCTAATACAATGTTGCAAAACTTTTTTTGCGTTGTCAAATCTCTTAGTTACCAAAAATAATCCTTCAAATGAAATTAATGTATCTCTCATCCAATCTAAAAACCATGGATACCCTGCTATTGCTGAATATGTATTAAATAGCGGTCTTTTTATTATAAAATTATCTGTTGCTATCAAAAATGTTTTTATTAATTCCTCGTTTTCATTTCCTAGTAATCCAGATTTATTAAAAATTTTATTTAAACGCACTGTTTCTTTTAATATTAACGCTCTTGCATCTAGTTCTTCTATATTTTCTTCTGTTGAACATATAAAAGAAATCTCTTTTTCTTCATTTGGTTCAATTTCTATTTCATATCTTCCTGGTACAACATGATTTTCTTCTGGTTCAAATCCTCTTTTTTCTTCTTCTATGTAAAACATATTATAAAATATATCATCTTTGTGCTCTATATAATTTCCATCATTTATTGTAATATAAATTGGATTTCCATCATCTATTTCTACTTCTAATTTTTTATTTTTCATTTGTTGTTTTAGTTTGAATTGATGATCTTTATTTATACCATGTGCATTTCTAAAATTCATTACTGGTGCTAATATTAATTTTGAATGTTTAGCTCCATTTTTAATTTTATAATATACTCCCACTGTATTTTTAAAATGTTCCATACAAATTGTTTTAGTAATAACAACATCTTCTACTTTATATTCAAATGTTGGTAAAATCTCTTTTGTAAAACTCTCTTGATATTTATATCCTTGAGAAATATAGTTTTTTCCCACATTAGTAAACAATTCGTATTTTGTTCCACCTACTTCTATACTTTCATCTAATTTTGATAATATAAGTCTTCTTCTGGCAGGAGGAATTATTGGGCTTACAAGTAATCCATGATATTTTCTTGTATTTGCCCCTATTATTGTTGATGATGCAAATCCTCCTATCCCATTTGTTATTATCCACTCTTTTTCTAATGCCTTATCCAATTCTAATTCTTCTTTGGAATATCTCATATTTATTTTCCTCCTCTGTTCATTTTTTCTCCGGAATCCTTAATTGACTTAATTCTATCACTATATTTAGCACTAAATTTACTTTGTTTTCTGCTTCTACTCTTTTTGTTTGGATTTATACCTTTTTTCTGTGCTTTTTTATCTTTCTTTCTTTTTTCTTTTTTTAGTTTACTTATTCTTTTATCTGATTGCAATTTTGCATTTAACATTATATATGATGGGTCATTTTCTTTGTCTTGGAATTTCATATCATTACATATTAATGTAATTGCAGATTCTGCAATCATATATGGATCATGTCTTATTTTTCCATCAACTATTTTAGAAATATTTTTCTTTATAAATTTAATTCTTTTTAATGCTGGATCATTTATTTTTTGTTCAACTAAGTCTGCACCTTCTCTATTATACATTTTTATATATTCTGGTACAACTTCACCTGTGTCATAAATACAATAATCAATTAAGCCTTCTCCACAATGTTCTATTATTGCTTTTATGTGATCCTCTACAGAATAGTCATCTGTTTGACCTGGCTCTGTCATTATGTTGTTTACATATATTTTAATTGCTTTGCTTTCTCTTATTGCTTTTGCAACTCCATTTACTAATAAGTTTGGAATTACATTTGTATATAAACTCCCTGGACCTATTATTATACTATCTGCTTCTTTTATTGCTTCTAAAACTCCTGGTGCTGGTCTACAGTTTGATGGTTTTAAATATACTCTGTTTATTCTTGTCATTTTATCATTTACTATTTCTGGTATTTTATCTTTTTCTTCTACAACATATCCATTTTCTAGTTCTGCACATATTTGCATTTCTTCAGTTGTTACAGGTTTTACATCACCTACTATTTTGAATATAGAATTACTTTTTTCTATTGATTGTGTATCATTTCTATAAATTTCTTTCATTGCTGTAAAATATATATCAGAAAATTTTAAACCTCTTAAATTTGGATTAGCCATTTCATGATTTAATAGCTTTTCTAATTCGTTTGACTCTTCTGAAGATAATGCTGCAATACTGTCTTTTACTTCTTCAAATGGAAGTGTTGTTCCTAATGCCATTCTTGAACTATTAGGTTGTTTTCCATATTCTGATACTGCTACTATTGCTGTTATATTATCTGTATATCTTTTCATACCTGTTAATACTGTATTTAGTCCTGCTCCTCCACCAATTGCTACTATTTTAGGACCTTTATCATAAATTGTTCTATCAAATATTAATGATTTTACATTTACATTTTTTTTGTTTTTCATTCTGTCATCTGTTGCTTCTATAAACAATTCCATATTTCTTTTATTTAAAAATATTAATCCTAAAACTATACAAGTAAATCCAATTACAAATACTACAATTACTTTTCCTGCATCTGCAATTTCCATTTCTTTTTGTACTAATATTTTTGCAATTCCATAACATGTTAATACAATTCCTACTAATATCAAAAATATCCATCTTTTCATTTTTGAGCTTGATTTTAGCCAATGTCCTAGTCCGTTCATATTATCATCCTTTCAACTTATATAATTTCTATTTCTTGCTCTATTTTCTTTCCAAATTTTTTATATACTTGCTCTTTTGTATATTCCATTAAGTTTATTACGTCTTGTGCTGTTGCATTGTTTTTATTTATTATAAATCCTGCATGCTTTTCTGAGATTTGTGCTCCTCCCATTTGATACCCTTTTAGTCCACATTCATCTATTAATTTTGCTGTTATAAAGTCTGTTCCTCTTTTAAATGTACTTCCTGCACTTGGATATTCTATAGGTTGTTTTTCTTTTCTGTATATTGCATATTCTGTCATTTTTTCTTTTATTTCTTCCGCTTTTCCTGTTTTTAATTGTAATTCTACTTCTAATATTATATAGTCTTTTTCTGAAAATAAGCTTTTTCTATATTCGAATTTTGCTTGTTCATTTGTTATTGTATGAATTTCTCCATCTCTTGTCATATATTTTACTGTTTTTACTATGTCTTTCATTTCACTTCCATGTGCACCTGCATTCATTCTTATTGCTCCACCTATTGTTCCAGGTATTCCTGATGCAAATTCTAATCCTGTAACTTCTTCTTTTAAACATTTCTGTGCTAGTGCTCCTAGTTTTATTCCACTTCCAACTGTTAATAATATTATGCCATTTTCAATGTCTTGACATATTTTTTCTATTTCGATTTTTAATACTATTCCTTTTATTCCATCGTCTGAAACTAATAAATTGCTTCCATTTCCTATTATTGTTAATGGAATATTTTCTTTTTGCGCATATTTTAATATATCTTTTAATTGTTCTATTGTTTTTATTTTTATAAAACATTCTGCTGGTCCACCAATTTTAAATGATGTATGTTTACTCATTGGTTCATTTATGTATATATTTTCTTTTGGAATTAATTTTTGAATTTCAGTTATATTCATATTCAATTCTTTCCTCCTCAATTATTCCAATCTTATCATTTTTTTCCTAATTTTACAATAATTTTTGCCAAATCTCTTTGATTTTTATTAATTTTATAGTATAATATAATTGTGTTAAATTATATATGATTGGAGGTCATACTATGTGGCAAATATGGTTGATTGCTTCTGGTGTATTTTTCGTAATAGAAATTTTTACGGTAGGTTTTTTAATATTTTGGTTAGGAGTCGCAGCACTATTAGCAATGCTGATAAGTTTTTTCACAAATAGTATAATTCTTCAAACCTCTGTATTCGTTATTGCATCAGCTTTACTTATTTTTGCAACTCGCCCTTTGGTAAATAAAATCCAAAAAAAAGATGCTACTCCAACTAATGTTTATTCACTTGTCAGTAAAAAAGGGATAGTTGTTGAAGACATTAACTGGGCTAACGGAACAGGTCAAGTAAAAGTTGAAGGTGACATTTGGTCAGCCAAAACTAAAGAACAAATCAATATCCCAAAAGGAACAGAAGTTGAAATTGAAAGCATTGAAGGTGTTAAAGTTTATGTTACACCAGTTATGCAATTATTAAAATAGTTATTCATATTTTAAATTTATATAATCGCTTTTGCGAAATATTTTATAGCAATGAAAAACTTGCTAGAAGGAGGAAAATATGTACTTTTTACTTGTATTACTAGTTATAATAATAATTATAGCAGTTAAATCAATCAAAGTCGTTAGACAATCTGAGGTGTATATTATAGAAAGATTAGGTAGATTTCACAAAGTCGCTGATGCTGGTCTTACAATTATAATACCATTTTTCGATCATGTTAGAAGTGTTGTAAGTTTAAAACAACAAACTATGGACGTACCACCTCAAGGAGTTATTACTAAAGATAATGTTACAATTACAATAGATACAGTTGTATTTTATCAAATCACTGACCCAGCTAAGGCAGTATATGAAATTCAAAGTTTAAAGAAAGGTATTGAATATCTTGCTATCACAACAATTCGTGATATAGTTGGTAAAATGGATTTAGATGAAACATTTAGTTCTAGAGATGGAATTAATACTAAATTAAGAACAATCCTTGATGATGCAACAGATAGATGGGGATGTAAAATTGATAGAGTTGAAATCAAAGATATTACACCACCAGCTGACATCAGAGATGCAATGGAAAAACAAATGAATGCAGAAAGAAATAAAAGAGCTTTAATTCTTGAAGCTGAAGCTCAAAAACAATCTGCTGTTACTATTGCAGAAGGTAAAAAACAAGCAGCTATTCTAGAAGCTGAAGCTGATAGAGAAGCTAGAATTCGTAGAGCTGCCGGTGAGGCTCAAGCTATTAAATCAGTTGCTGAAGCTAAAGCTAAAGAAATTTCTATGGTATATGATGCAATTAAAGCTTCTGATCCTGATGAAAAACTTGTTCAAATTAAATCTCTTGAAGCTCTTGAAGAAATTGCTAAGGGTGATGCTAATAAAGTGTTCATCCCATTTGAAGCTACTAGTGCTTTAAGTAGTTTAGGCGCTGCTAAAGAAATGTTTAAAGATGATAAAAAATAAATAAAAACTCTGATTTTTAGTCAGAGTTTTTTCTATTTTTACAGATATGGTTCTACATGCACAATTGCTTTATATACATTATCTAATTCGGCTATGTTTTTTTCTAAACTATCTGCGAGCTTATGATTTTCTATTGTTGTCATATTTCCATCAACTGCAATTGTTAAAAATATTATATATTGGTATCCAACAGGTGCTGATGAAATGTTATTTATTGCCTTTATTTCTTTATATGCTCGAGCTAAATCTAGTATTATATCTTTGGTATTTTCATCAATTGATTTATCCATTAAAATATTATAACTTTCCATAAATATTTCAATTCCTGTTTTACAAATCCAAGCAGATATGCAAATACCTACAACACTATCAAACCAATTTATTCCTTTTAATGATAATAATATTGATATTAATGTAAATGTTGTAATTATACAATCATTTCTATGATCTTGCATGCTTGCTTCTAATAATATATTATTACATTTTTTATACATTGTTCTTGTGTATATGTATAAAATTATTTTCGTTGTTATTGTTATTATACATACTACAATTAACCACCACGAAAATATTATGTCATTACCTTTAAACAATGTTACTACTGCATCTATTATTGTTTTTATTGATACTACTATCATCGAGATTGCAATAAATAATGAAAAAATATATTCTGCTTTTCCATGCCCAAAGTTATGGTCATCATCCCCCGGTACACTTGCTATTTTATTTCCTATCGCTGTCATTAATGATGCAAATATGTCTCCTGCACTATTTATACAGTCTGCTATCATTGCTTGGCTTTTACTCGTAAATGCCACCACTGCTTTAAATGCTAGCAAAAATATATTTCCTATCATACCATACATTCCAGCTTTTTGAGTAACTTTGTATCTTTCTTCCATTTTTGCCCTTATTCCTTTCTCAAGACTCAAACTTGATATAATTTTTTTATCTTTAAAACTAATTATCTTCATTTCACTGCTTTAGTTTCTCTTCTAGCAGTTTAAAATCTACTGTATTTTTTACAATTTTATTACTATTATTATTTATATATCTTAATTCTCCTAATATGACATTTGTAAGTGATAAATAATATAACATATTTTCCTACACTTAGCAAGAGTTTTTAACATAATTAATTTTTTATAAGTTACTAGTTAATGGTGTTCTTTAGATTGATATAAAGAAACACATTAAATATAAGCTTTAAATGAAATGACGAATGTGCAAGAAGACGACTCTCACTATGTTGCTTCGCATCATGTGTGAACCGTCTTCCTCTCGTTCTAATTTTTATATTTAATTCTTTGTTTGAGCTCATTCTAGTTTTTCGCTACACAGGAGTCAGTGCTACCTTAATAAAGTGAAACCCTAAAGCCGATGCTGTCGTAGTAATTGGTCGTACGAACGTTACTACGGTGAACTGCTGGACGGTGGTCGCCATTGCTGTTATAATAGCCACCTCGATCGGCACAAGGAGAGCTTGAATCAGAAGTATATTCTAGTGTCCACTCCCATACATTTCCAGCCAAATCATATATTCCTTGTTTTCTAAATGCATCACTTGCTCCTGTTGATAATAATACACCTGTACCTGAAGCTTTTGCTCCATATGCTCCACTTGTCCAACTAGAGCCATAATCACTTGAATATTTAGAATTTAAATTTGTTATATTCCATAAATTATTTAAGTAATTTCCCCAATTTGTACTATTTGTTTTTAAATCTGCTTGAGCTGTTCCCTTTGTTTCTAAATATTTTAATACTAAATCCCATTGCACTCCAAACATTAAACTACTTGTATAATTTCCTGATTCCATATTACTTGCTAATGTTTGTGCTTGACTACATGTAACATAATTATATGGATATGCATTTTGTTTTATTACTGGTATTTCTGTTGGTGTTGTTGATGATGAACCAGATGTTTTTGGCGCATTTTCTATTCCTGTTTCATATTTTCCTACATAAAATCCTCCATTTTTATATACACTTTTTAACATTTTCTGTTTTAATTCTGTATATTGTGCACTTGTTAATCCTGTTGTTGCATCTGAATAATATTCATCTTTGTAACTTGTTCCATTTCTATAATCATTTGTATATGTGTGTAAATCTGTCTCTATTGCTGTATACTCGTCTGTTGTAAATTCTGTTATGCCTAATCCTGCTGTTGGATACACCTCATCTGTCATAGGTACTTCAACCCATACATA
>CAKPHD010000031.1 GCA_934155625.1 uncultured Clostridia bacterium | reverse complement strand
AAAAAATATAAGGCTAATTTAATATTAAATTAGTCAAAAATAAAAATCATAACAGTCTATTTTTATATCAACCAGAAGCAATAAGTATGTCAGACAGAGTAATAGTGTTATCAGAAAGACCAGCAACAGTAAAGAGTATACACAATATAGATTTTGAAATGGAAAATAGAACACCACTAAATTGTAGAGAAAATCCAAAATTTAGTCAATACTTTAATTTGATGTGGAAAGAATTAGGAGAAAAAAACATATAAGACCTCTGGAAATACCAGAGGTCTTTCATATCACCTTTAAACTCTATCAAAAAGAATAGAAACATCTTTTAAGTGAGTTAAAGGTTCAATAGAGATATACTCCCAACTGAAATCAGTTTTTCTAAAAAAGCTAAATACTTTCTTAGAAGACTCAGGAATAAATGGTTCATACAAATTAGCAATATTGATAATTAATTCAAGGCAAGAAAAAGTAACAATATAAAACGCATTAATATCTTCATTTACTAAAATCCATGGTTTATTATCATCATAGTATTTGTTGGCAAATTGAACTAAATCTTGAATTTTAGAAATTGCAGATTTTAATTTTCCCGCTTCAATTAAAGATTTAGTAATAGTATAAGTATCTTTTATTTTTGCTTCTATATCTTTATCAACAAAGCTATTAGGAATAATTCCGTTAAATTTTTTAACTAAAAATGCTAAATTACGATTAACAAAATTACCGTATTCACCAACTAATTTTTTATTATGAAGTTGAATTAACATATCATAACTAAAATTAGAATCTCTTTGTTCAGGAGCTTGCGAAATCATGTAATAACCTAATAGTATCTGAACTATATTTATCAATAAGTTCTTTTGCAGTTACACCATTACCTTCACTTTTAGAGATTTTTTCATCATTCACATTAAGATATTCACTAGAAATCATGAAATCTGGAAGATGATATCCATCTTGCAAAGAAAGTAACAGAGCAGGATAAATAATGGTATGAAAAGGAATATTATCCTTTCCATGAATAAAATAAGACATTAAATTCTCACCTTTGTAAAATTCATTCCAATCAAGACCATGCTGTTCACAATAAAATTTTCCTGCTGAAATATAGCCCAAAACTGCTTCAATCCATACATAGACTTTTTTGTCATCAAAACCTTCAATAGGAATGTCAATTCCCCAGTCCAGTTGACGTGTAATAACGCGATCGCGTAAACCAGCACGTAAGTACTTTTCAGATTCATTAATAGCATTAAAACGCCATATATCTTTATGCGAATTGATAAAGTCTTCGATAGCAGTTTGAAATGAACTAAGTTTCCAATAAAGATGTTCATCTTTTTGGTAAAGATAACCATTATCATAAATTTTCTTAATACAGAACTGTACAAAGTTCTTATGATAGTCATTATGAGTTAAAGTGTAATTATCATAAGAAAATTGTAATTTATCAAAACAATAACAGAAATTCTTATGATAATGATTAACTATGTCTAGTGGATTACAATGTTCTTCTTTGGCTCTAACTGTGATTGGTGTACCATGTGAATCTGTTCCTGAGACATATAATACATTTGCACCAGTTTTTCGATAGTATCTTGCAATAACATCTCCAGGAAGAAGTGATGCAATATGGCCGACATGAAGCTCTCCATTGGCGTAAGGCCAAGCGCTGCCTATAAAAATATTTTGTTTCATTATTTTGTCCTCCTTTAATAAGTGGCGTAACTATCTAAAGTATATCTGGATAGTTACTATTAATTTATAGTAACTATATAAAAAATATTTTACAATATTATACAAAAAATGGAAAAATAAGTCAACAAAAATAGAAAAAACTGGTAAAAAGATAAAACAATTTATAATATATATTGAAATTTTTAGTATATTATAATATAGTAAGGAACGAGGTGTCACAATGGAAAAAAGAGATTTATATAATAAATATAAAGAAAATACACAGTTTTCAATTTTTAAAGAACAAGAAACACCAGATAATTATTATACATTAGTAGTTCTTGCATTAATACAAAATTCAAAAAATGAAATATTAGTACAAAAAAGAAGTATACAAAAAGGTGGAGAATATGGTTTAACATCAGGTCATCCAAAATCAGGTGAAAATAGCTTAAAAGGAATTATAACAGAAATAAAAGAGGAACTAGGAGTGGAAGCTTTTCCACAAGAATTAAAACTTATGTATTCAACAAGAGATGACAATAATAAGTGTTTTTATGATTTATATTATTTAAAGAAAGATTATGAAAAAGAAAATATGTTATTACAAAAAGAGGAGGTTGAAAAAGTATATTGGTTTCCAGAAGAAAAAGTCAATGAATTATGTGATAATGGGGAGTTTAAAGAAAGTCATATAGAAGCATATAAAATTTTAATACAAAAAATTAATGGAAAATATTGACAAATAAAAAAGATAGGTATAAAATGGTAAAAACTGGAATAAGAAGGAGGGCGAAAATTATGCCTATGGTTGCACAATGGGATATAAATGATGATTGTAATCTTAATTGCAAACATTGCAGAGTTCTAGATAAAAATACAAAAGAAAAAGAATTAACACTAGAACAAGCTAAAAGTTTATTATCTCAATTATATTATTGTGGCACAACTAAGTTAAATCTTTCAGGAGGAGAGCCATTTTTAAGAAAAGATTTATTTGATATATTAGATTATACTACAAAATTTGATGATATTGTAATAACTACAAATTGTACATTAATAAATGAAAAAATAGCTGAAAGATTGGCTCAATATCCAAATGTAAGATTATCAATAAGTATAGATGGAATGGAAGAGATACATGATAAATTTAGAGGTAGAAAAGGAACATTCAAAAAAGTAGTAGATACTTTGCCAATATTAAAAGAAAATGGAATCAAATTTTCTATAAGATATACACTTACAAGAGATACTATAAAAGATGCAAAAGAAGTTTTAAAATTAGCAAGTAAAAACGGTGCAGAAGAATTTAACACAAGAAGAGTTATATTAACAGGAAATGCAAGTGAAGAGTTAATGATATCTAATGAAGAATATAAAAATATAATTAAAGAATTAATACAAGAATGTAAAAAACAAAAAATTAAATTTAGAACAGGAGATCCATTATTGATTCCAATATTTCCAGAAGTATTTGGAATAGACTTAAAAGAAGCGAGCCAATATTATGCAGGATGTGAAGCTGGAGATGAAATTATATATATAGACTTTAAAGGCAATGTAGGAGCATGTTCATATATACCTATGTTTGCAGATAATATAAAAGATAAATCATTAGATGAAATATTAGAAAATAACAAATTATTTATTACACTAAAAGAATATAAGGAAAGTTTAAAAGGAAAATGCCAAGAATGTACATACAAAATGATATGTGGCGGATGTAGAGCAACAGCATTAGCATTGAAAAAATCATTACTAGAAGAGGATCCGTTATGTTTATTATAGTTATTAATGTTGCAATTTTTGCAATACATATAAATTTAATAGGTTTATTACCTAGAAAGGAGCTTAAAATGAAAAAAGAACTTATGAAAAAAGAGGTAAAAAACAAACCAGTAAATGAAGTAAAAGATGAAAAAAATAATAAGAAAAAAATACTAACATGTAGAATGTGCGGATAGAATGAAAAAAAGGTGGCAGTGCAAAAATTGCCATCTTTTATTAATAAGAAAGGATGAAAAAAATGAGTATATTTCCCAAAAAGATAGTAAAAGGAAAAGATACATTTACAACATTC
This sequence comes from uncultured Clostridia bacterium, assembly GCA_934155625.1. GTDB lineage: Bacteria > Bacillota > Clostridia > TANB77 > CAG-508 > CAG-269. Next base: position 17,153 of record CAKPHD010000031.1, on the reverse strand, counting down.
CATATGAATATTTGCAATAACTCTGACGAAGAGGTTAATGGTCAGATTAAATATAAAATAATTATGCCAAATGGAAAAATTGATGAATTTGATTTAAATAGAACAGAGAATATTAAAGCAAAATCTGAGTTAAATGAATATGATAAATATTATATAAAAGATGAGTTCCCTATAGGAAGGTATTTTGTGGATGGCACATTTTGGTGGAACGAAATGAACATATTATCAGAAACAAACAAAAATGATTTTTTTGATGTAGTAGAAGGAGAGTAAGATGAGAAAAATAGATGGATTAAAATTTTTACAAAAGAATTTTCCGGATTTAACTGTTGATTGTTTATTTGTAGATAAGGTTGAGAATCTGGATGAAGAACAATTAGAAAAGAGCAAGTTATGGAGAGTAAGAGGAGGACGAACAATTGGTTCGGAATTAAATTTACCACAAGGAACGTTTTCAGATAAAAAAGAGTTAAAAAAGTTCATGAAAGAACAGAAACAAAAAGATAGAAATATGGAGTTTGTAATACATAGGGTTTCTCCAGAATATTTTTCAGCTCCTTTTGTTGGAACATTAGCTGTATATAACAAAGGAGATAGACCTAGTATAAAGATTGAAGTGCAAGAAGTCACAAAAGAGCTAGTAGATTCCATTGATAAAGGAAAAAGGCCACGAGATTGGGAAGCAAGTCTAATACTTGATTATGAATTTCTAAGTAAGTCACCTAAAGTATTGAAGAAGTCTCCAAATCTAAATATGGATTTTTTGAAATATCCCATTGTTGTCATTCATGAAATTGGCGAACAAATCTTTGAACTGTACGAAAAAAGTGATAAAGAAGCGGAAACTTATACAAGATTTAATATTTATGACCTAGGACAAGTTCTTTTAGATGACCACAGAAGTAAAGAGTCTTTTATGGAAAAATATAAATTTACTCCTGAACCTGTTAATATATCTGCTTCTAAGAAGAAAAATATAAGTGACAGGGATTTGGAACTATAATGTATATATACTATAAATTCGAAGATAAGGACTATCACATCAAAATTGAACTAGACATAAAATATATCAAAGATACAAATGCAAAAATGAAAGTGATGTGATAAGTTATGAAAAACAAGGTAACAATCTCTAATGAGCGAAAGAAGTATCTAAAAAAAATTGAAATAAGAAAATTTGAAATTTTAACAACTCAAATATTTATAGTTGTAGCTTTTATAGCATTATGGGAAATACTTGCAAGAAAGGGAATTATAGATAGCTTTATAGCAAGTCAACCATCTAGAATAGTAAAAACATTTATGAATTTATCTTCAAACAATTTATTAGAACATTTAAAAATTACATGTGAAGAAACACTAATTGGTTTTGGATTAGGTAGTATTGCAGGAGTAATAATAGCTATAATACTTTGGTGGTCACCATTTATTTCTAAAGTTTCAGAACCTTTTTTAGTTGTTCTAAATAGTTTGCCTAAAATAGCTCTTGGTCCAGTAATTATTATTTGGGTGGGGGCAGGAATGCCTGCAATAATTGTTATGGCATTATCAATTTCTTTAATAGTAACAATACTTGATATATTAAATGGATTTTTACATACAGATAAAGAAAAGATAAAAATGGTAAAAACATTTAATGCAAATAAAATTCAAGTATTAACTAAAATTGTAATTCCATCAAATATACCAACATTTTTTAATACATTAAAAGTAAATATAGGGCTTTCTTTAGTAGGTGTAATTTCAGGAGAATTTCTAGTTTCTAAAGGGGGATTAGGATATTTGATAGTTTATGGAGGGCAAGTATTCCAACTAGATTTAGTTATGACCAGTGTTATTATTCTTGCGGTTGTTGCAGCTTTAATGTATGAAAGTATAGTTATATTAGAAAAGAAAATAGTAAAATAGAAGAGGCATAAATAAATTGCCTCTTTAATTATATCGTGAAATTAACTGTGTAAAATAATCATTATTTATTACAAGTAGGGTGGCACAATTTTTAAGTGATGAATTAGTATTTATATTGGCATGTATAGCAATGTCTTGAGCCATTAGTAATAAATCATTATAACTAAAAGGCAATTGTTCTTTTTCATTAGAATGTGTCATAAAATACAAAATTGATGCTAGATCTTCGCCATAATCATTTGTAATAGAGTTTAAGTTGTCTATAAATGTGCCATAATAGAAATCATGTATAGAGTCATCAAATCCATAACAATTGCAAATCATCATATATATCATTGATACATCTCTATAAGAAAAATCAAAATTTATATTTTGTGACTCACAGATTGAATAGGTTATAAGTTCAGCAACAGGTTCGTTGAATCCTCCACAACAAGTAGAAGTATCTGATGAAGTTATACAATGTGCGAGTTCATGTAAAATGCATAAATGTTTACTATTACTATCAATATTATGAAATATAGATGAGTTAACTATTATAGTGTTTGTATTTTTTATATATTTTGCTATACTTCCTGAATCTGATAAATTAGATTCATAAATTTTTACATTTTCGAATTTATCCCAAGATAAGTAGGGATAATGTGATTTTAAATTTGATAAGATATAATCATTTTTACAAGTTTGTAAAAGTTCTGTTAAATTTGAATTTTCATTATAATTATTTTCGAGTTTTTCTGTAGTATCTTGCCATTTGATTTTATAGCTCCAGTCTTGAGCGTAAATGTATTTTTCTATAGTTTTGCTATTAGCATTTGAAAACGTTGCTCCGAATGTGATAAAACAAGTAGTACATAAAATTGTTACTATTAATTTTTTCATAGAAAACCTCCGCCAAAATTATATCATAATTTTATTCTTTGGTCAACATAATACCGGACAAAAGTAACTTTTTAGTCTATATTTTCATAAAATAGATTGAAAAGGAGGAAAAATATGAAAAAAATTGTAAGTAGTATTTTAATTATTGTACTTATTGCAGTTGCAATATTTTGTGTATATCGTATTATAAACAAAAAGACCGAAGAAACGGCTGGCTTAAAAACTATTCAATTAAATGAAGTTACACGTTCAGTGTTTTATGCGCCACAATATGTAGCAATTGCAAATGGATTTTTTGAACAAGAAGGTTTAAAATTAGAAATCACAACAGGGCAAGGGGCAGACAAAGTAATGACTGCAATATTAGCAGGGCAAAGTGACATAGGTCTATGTGGACCAGAAGCGGCAATATATGTGTATAATGAAGGTAAAGAAGACTATATAGAAGTATTTGCTCAATTAACACAAAAAGATGGTTCGTTTTTGGTAAGCAAAGAAGCAACAAACAACTTTTCGTGGCAAGATTTAAAAGGTAAAACTGTAATACCTGGAAGAAAAGGTGGAGTACCATATATGACATTAGAATATGTATTAAAGAAAAATGGATTAAATCCACAAACGGATTTAACATTAGATGATAGTATAAAGTTTGACTTGATGGCTGGTGCATTTTCAGGAGGAAATGCTGAATATGTAACATTATTTGAACCTACAGCTTCTATGACACAAGATGCAGGAAAGGGTTATATTGTAGCATCAGTTGGAGAAGCTGCTGGAGAAGTACCATATACAGCATATTGTGCAAAGAAAAGTTATATTAAAAATAATTCTAAAATTATTGAAGAATTTACTAGAGCGACATATAAAGGAGAGCAATGGGTTAAAGAACATACCGCAAGAGAAATTGCAGAAAAGATTCAAGAATTTTTCCCTGATACTACATTAGATTCTTTGGAAAATTCAGTTCAAAAATATAAAGATATTGATGCTTGGAGAGATACGCCAGTATTAAAAGAGTCTGCATTTGATAAATTACAAGAAATTATGTCAGAAGCTGGTGAACTTACTACAAAAGCTCCATATGACAAAATCGTTAATAATTCATTTGCTGAAAAAGTTTCTAAAAGTGAGTCCTAATTTTAGGACTCTTTTAGGTTACTTGAAATATTTGTTTAGATTTCTTTACTTATCATCATTAAAATGATATAATAGTTCTATCAGAATTAGAAAAAAGTGGCAAAATTGTGCCTTGAGAAAGGAAAAAATAAAATATGAAAGAAATAGAACTAAGAAATGTAAAAGGATGTGCAGACTATTCACCAAGAGAACAATATATTAGAAACTATATATCAGACACACTAAAAAAGGTATTTGAAAAATATGGATTTAAGCCATTGCAAACGCCAATATTATGCTATTATGATTTATTAGCATTAAAATATGATGAAGACAATGACATATTAAAAGAAGTTTATAAAGTAACAGATCAAGGAAATAGAAACTTAGCATTAAGATATGACTTAACAGTTCCATTTGCAAAATACATAGCAATGAATCCAAACACGAAATTACCATTTAAAAGATATGAAATTGGAGAGGTATTTAGAAATGGCCCAGTAAAACTTGGAAGAGATAGAGAATTTATTCAATGTGACGTTGATAGTGTAGGAATAGAAGGTCAACTAATAGAAGCTGAATTTGTTGCCTTATATGTAGAAGCATATAAAAACTTGAATATAGATATAGTTATAAAATACAACAATAGAAAATTCTTGTCAGGAATAATAATAGAAGCAGGAATTACAGAAGAACTGGTTACAGATACAATAACCATAATTGACAAATTCGAAAAAATGACTAAACAAGAACTTGAAAAAGAATTTGCAAAAATAGGATTAACTGATGAACAAATTGAAAAATTGTTTATGTATTTAAATATGGATGCAAATCAACTTATAAATATAGAAAGCCAAAACGAAGTTTTAACAGAAGGAATAAAAGAGTTAAATACATTAAAAGAATATATCGAGAAATTAGATTTGATTGATTATGTACAATTTTCACCATCACTTGCAAGAGGACAGGAATATTATACAGGAACAGTTTTTGAAGTATATGTAAAAGATGGAAGTATTACTTCAAGCATAGGAGGTGGAGGACGTTATGATAAAATGATAACAGACTTCATTAGTAATGGAACTAAATTCCCTGCAGTTGGTGTAAGTTTTGGACTAAATGTTATTTACGAAATTCTAAAAGATAGAGAAGAATTTGCAGAAAAAGCATTAACAGATATTTATATTATTCCTATGGGAACAGAAATCGAATGCTTAAAAATTGCTCAAACTTTAAGAAATGCAGGATATAAAACAGAAGTTGAAATGAAAAATAGGAAAATTAGAAAAGCTTTAGATTATGCCAATATTGAACATATTCCATATGTATTTATTTTAGGAGAAGACGAATCAAATAATAATTGTATTACTGTTAGAAACATGATAGAAAAAACACAAACTCAAATTTCTATAGCTAATATTGTCGAAGAATTTACTAATTTGCAAAAAAATTAAAATATATTTTTATTAAAATTATAGACAAATAAAAAAAGATATATTATAATAACATCTAGTATTAAATACTAGATGTTATATTTTTAAAAACCGAAAGGAGATTTAAGATGAAAAGAACAAAATTAGCAGATAGAATATTACCAACTTATACAAAAGGAGAAGAAATTTTCAATATGGTATCACATATTGTAGGAGGAGTTGTAGGAATTGCAACAATAGTATTATGTAGTGTTTTTGGAGCAATTAGACATAATGCATATGGAGTTGTAAGTGGAGTTATTTTCGGAGTATCAATGTTATTTTTATATACAATGTCAAGTATATATCATGGATTAAGTCCTAAATTAAAATCAAAAAAAGTATTACAAATATTAGATCATTGTGCGATATTTGTATTGATTGCAGGTTCATATACACCATTTGCATTATGTACTTTAAGAGAATATAGCACAGCATTAGGGTGGACTATATTTGGAGTTATATGGGCATTTGCAATTTTAGGAATAACATTAAATGCAATCGACTTAAAAAAATACAAAGTATTTTCTATGATATGTTATTTGATTATGGGATGGTGCATAATTATTAAGGCAAATCTACTACCATCATTATTAGGAATGTCAGGTTTTATTTTATTATTAGCAGGTGGAATAATTTACACAATTGGAGCAGTATTATATGGAGTAGGAAAGAAACATAAATATATGCATTCAATATTTCATTTATGTGTATGTTTAGGAAATATTTTGCATGTTTTATGTGTATTATTATATGTAATATAAAATTTAAAAATAAAAAATTCTCGTATTGAGAATTTTTTATTTGTGCTAATACTCTATTTAAATGTTACAACCTTGTTACAAATATTACAAATATATTACATTTTAAAATAAACACTATACAAAGAAATCAAAATATGTTTTAATAATAATGAAAGATGTCGAGAAAGGAAGAAATAATGCAAAAGGCAAAAAAAGTATTAAGTATTATAGTATTAATAATATTAATACCGATATTATTAATAAGTTTAGTTATTTTAATAAATTCATATGTTAGACCGAATGAAGTTCCGTCTTTTTTAGGTTGGAAACCATTTATAGTTTTATCTGGATCTATGGAGACACAGATTTCAGCTGGAGACTTAGTAGTAGTAAAACAAGTAGATACTAATACCTTAAAAAAAGGAGATATAATAGCATTTAAGGAAAATGATATTGTAATAACACATAGGATAGATGAAATAATCCAAGAAGAAAATACAACCAAATATATAACAAAAGGAGATAACAATAATACACAAGACATGGGATATGTAGTGCCAGAACAAATAGAAGGAAAATATGAATTTAAGATAGCAAGATTAGGAAATTTAGCTATGTTTACACAAACACCGCTTGGAATGATAGTGTGTTTATCTATACCGATATTAATATTAATCGTAATTCAAATAAAGGATTCAAAAAAGGATAAAGAATTAATAACTCAAAAAACAAATAAACAAAAAGAAATGGAAGAGGAAATAGAAAGATTAAAAAAACAAAACAAAGAATTAATGAAAAAATAAGGACTTAAGACTTTAAATTTATAATAAGTAAAAAACTTATTATATTTTTCCATAAATAATACAAATGAAAGGGGGGGAAAAAACAGATGAAGAAAAATGACAATAAATTAGCAAAACTTACAGCATTAGTATTATTAGTAACTTTAGTTGCATTAGTATTAGTATCTGGAACCTATGCTAAATATACAACGTCAGCAACAGGAACAGATAAAGCAAGAGTTGCACATTGGAAAATTAATGCTACAAATAATGTAAGTGATTTATTCGCTGATAGTTATACTAATGTAAAAGCTGGAAGTTCAGATTTAAGTATAATAGCACCAGGAACAAGTGGATCTTTTGATTTCACAATAGATACTAATTCTGTTGAAACAGCATATACATTAAAAATTGACACAACAGGTTCAGAAGATAATGTTAATGGAGCTGTTAGTGGTTATAATCCAATAAAATATTCATTCAAAAATGGAGCTGAAACTGCAGAAGACTTAACATTTGCTGAACTATTAAATAAAATAAATGCAGTTGGTGATGGAACAACAGTACATCAACCAGATGATGACTTTGGAACATATACTATAGGATGGAAATGGGTGTTTAATGGAGAGGATGATAAGGACACAGAATTAGGTAATTTAGTTACTTCAGGAGACAAAACAGTTTCATTATCAGTAAAAATTGTAGCTGCTCAAGTAGCTGGTCAATAAAAAGAAAAAAGCTCTATTAAAATAATACTTTAGTAGAGCTTTTTAAGTAGTATACTGACAAAAGCACAAAAAAGTTTTTGTGAATATATTGTTTAAAAAGGTGAACAAGATATGGAAGAAAATAAGAAAAATAAAAAGGAAAAAATGTTAATAAGTATATTAGTAATTTTAATTTTATTATTAATATTTTTGTTAGGATATAGAATAGGAAAAATAGGTTACAAAGAAACTATAGTTTCTCAAGAAGATAATTTAATATATAATTCAATAATATTGTTAGAAAATGATATGCAAACTATAAAAAACAATCAATTAAACATATTTAATAATGAAGAATTTAATAATAAAAAGATAATAGCGCCACATTCAAAAGGAATATATCATTTTTATATACAAAATAAAACAAATAATGATGTTATATATAATATAAAATTTAGTGATGAAATGCAAAACTTTGTTAATATGAAATACAAACTAAAAGTAGATAATATTTATATTAAAGGGAATGCGGAAAACTATATAACACTTGATCAATTGAATTTGAATGATATTGTAGTATTAAAAAATTCTACCAATATATATACTCTAGAATGGTACTGGGATGACGATGACGAATTAGATACATATGTAGGAAGTCAAGAAGAAGATAATTATTATCAAATAAACTTAGATATAGAATCAACTGAATACAGAAAGTATGAAAACTAAACTTCAGATAGGAGAGTAAGTGTAACAGAAGAGTTCTGACAGAAGATTGGATTAATTTTATAGTAAAAATAAATTAAAGAACAAAAGCTCTAAAAATCTATTTAGAGCTTTTTCTTTTTGAAATTATAGGTGGAATTTCAAATATTATATTAAAACATTCAAATTTTTCTGTTTCATTACTTTCAAGATAGTCAAGATAAATATCTAATTCATCTAGATTTCTACATGCAGCTATAATAGCAGGGTGTAAGTTGTAATTGAATAATAACTCTGTACCTAAATCAAAAGCGAATTTTATGGACTTATGTTCTTTAGTATGAGCTAATTTAAATGCTTCTCTAAATCTAGCAACAAAAGGAGTTTTAAATAAATCTATTGGTAATGTATAATTAGATTGAATTATTTGTTCATATGTTTTTTCATTATCTTTAGATTTTATATTTTCCAATTCACCTTTAGTATAAGGTAAGATAACTCTACCTGATGTTTCTGAAATTATTAATGTATTTTCTTTTAAATCCATATCTTCTACATTTATTTCTTTTTCGATTTCTGCGGCATTATTATCAGAAAAATTAAATTCTGTAAATTGCAATAAAGAATGTAAAAAAGTTTCAACAATTATTGTGTTTTGATTAACAATTTTTATAGTCTCATTATAATTAGTTATATTTTCTGAATTTGTTTCAGTTTCTTTTTTGGCATTTTGCAATAAAGCTATATTTTTATTACAAAGTTCCAAAGAGTTTTTTAAATTTTCTAAAATTTTTATTACATCATCAGAATATTTAACATCAACATTATTAGAAGAGTTAACAATCTTTTCGATACTACTTAATAATATGGTAACTAAATTTTGTTGCACTAAAATCATTGAATTTATCATTTGTTTCACCTCATAAGTATTATATATTAAGTCATGATTTTTTACAACAAATTTGAACGGATATTTTCGACAAAAAATCAAAAAAATTCATATTATAATATAAGAAATATAGAAGGGAGGATTTTTAATGTGAAGTTAGAAGGAAAGCGAATTGGATTTGTAATGACAGGCTCATTTTGTACATTTAGAAAAACAATAGATGAGCTAAAAAAAATTGTTAACTTAGGAGCTAAAGTAGTTCCAATAATGTCTGAAAATAGTTATACTATGGATACTAAATTTGGCAAGGCAGAGGATTTTATAAAAGAAATTGAAGAAATTACAAAAAGCAAAATTCTGCACACTATTCAAGAAGTAGAGCCAATTGGTCCTAAAGATATGTTAGATATATTAGTGGTAGTTCCAGCAACAGGGAATACCATGGCAAAACTTGCAAATGATATAATTGATGGTCCTGCAACTATGGCAGTAAAAAGTCACTTAAGAAGAGAACGTCCAGTAGTTATTGCCATATCAACCAATAATGGACTTTCAGGAGCAGGGGAGAACATAGGAAAATTATTTAATAGAAAACATTATTATTTTGTTCCGTTTAGACAAGATAATCCAATAACAAAGCCTCGCTCTATTGTTTTTGATCCATCATATTTAATAAAAACAATAGAAGAAGCATTAGACGGAGAACAAATACAGCCAATGATATTATGAATATAAAAAGTCCCTTCTGATATAATACTCAGAAGGGCAATTTCTATTATAAGTCTTTAGGATCTGATAGAGGGTTTGATTCTACAGCATTACGAACTTGTTCATTACTAACATGAGTATAAATCTCAGTTGTAGATATACTTTGATGTCCCAAAAGTTCTTGAAGAGCTCGTATATCAACATTTCCATATTGATACATAAGTGTTGCTGCAGTATGTCTTAATTTATGTACAGATAAATTTTTGGTGTCTAAACCAGCTAACTTTAATTCTTTATTTATTATAGTTTGAACGGTTCTATTGCTAATTCTTTGTTTTTGTTCGCTTAAAAACAAAGCTTTATCAGAATTTTTAGAATCATGTTTAATCATATTTGAAGCAGGGCGGGAAGAAAGGTAATCGTTAATTGCAATCATACAAGATTTATTAAGATAAACTGTACGTTCTTTATTTCCTTTTCCTATTACAGTCATTTTACATTCTTCAAAATCTATATCATTAATATTAATACCCACAAGTTCAGATAGTCTCATCCCACAATTTAAAAATAGGGTAGTAATAGCATAATCTCTCTTATAATTCCTATTATCCTCATTTATCGCTACATTTAGCAACTTTTTACTATCATCTAAAGATAGATATTTGGGCATTCTTTTTTCGAGTTTTGGGGTTTCTAAATTTTGAGCAGGATTAACTTCTAAAATATTCGCTTTTTGAGATAGATATTTAAAAAATATTCTTATTGTTGAGATTTTTCTTGCTCTTGTTGTTGCCTTACTACGATTATCAATCGCTAAATGTGATACATACGCATGGATGTCATCAAGGGTTATTTTCTTTAAATCTTTTTCACTAAATGATGATATATCTATTTCATCATAAATTGTCTTATCAGTCAATTTAAAGCGAATCATAATGAATTTTAAAAAGTTTGCTAAGTCATAATTATATTCTTTTACCGAATTTGGGGATTTGTTTAATATTGTTATAGAATAATCTAAAAATGAATTTAAATATTCAGGATTTTTTTCTCTTGGTATCATTTGTTTATCACTCCATTTATTAATATAGAAGTATAATATCACTTTTTAATATAAAAATAAAGAGTTTGCACAAAATTATTTATTATCAAATTTGTAGAAGTAATTTTCAAAACAAATTCCTTCACATTTTACTAAGATAGGACTTAAAGACATATGCTGCTGAGTTGAACAGCCGATTTCAACATCATTTTAAATAATAAATTTTGCCAGGAGAATAAAAATGATGTTTTTTTGTGATATAATAGGTTACAGAGGTACCTAATAATAAGTCGTTCAATAGCATTCCACCAGTACCATAATATTATAATGAAAGAGAAGAGAATAAATAATATGATAAAAAAAGGTTTTACTATTGGAAAATTTGCACCTTTTCATAAAGGACATGAATATTTAATAAAAACTGCTCTAAAAGAAATGGATGAATTCTATGTTGTTGTGTATGATACACCACAATTTAATATTGACATTGATACAAAAATTAAATGGATTAAGAATGTATTTCCAGATGTTAAAATATTGAAGGCATTTAATAGTCCTAAGCAATATGGTTTAGATGAAGAAAGTGTAAATATTCAAATGAAATATTTATCAAATATAGTAAAAGACATAAAATTTACGCATTTTTATAGTAGTGAAGATTATGGAAAATATGTTGCTAAATATTTGAACTTAGAAAATGTTATAGTAGATTCAAATAGAGAAAAATATAAAATATCATCCAGTAAGATTAGAAAAGATATTGAACAAGAAAAACAATATTTAACTTTTATGGTATATAATGATATGAGAAGATGACGTGTCAGAATAAATGATGCAAAAGAAATATTAAAAGTAATTGGAGGATATTCAAAAGCATTAGACTTATTTGAAAATATAACGGGGTAGAAAGTTTTTACAAAATAAAATTTGCTTCAGATTTATAATTTGTTGTTGGTAAAATACGGCAAATATAGAGAAATAGGCATTTTGAAGATTTTGGAAAATTTATATAAAATATAATATGAAATAAAAATTATTAAGTAATAAAATTAAATTTTAAATAGAAAAATTATTTAGATGTAAAATTATAAGGATAAATTATAAAACTGATTTAAAATTGATTTTAGAAATAAATATCTGGAACTAGACTAACATTATTACAAGTAATAAATGATAAAGTAATAATGTTAGTCAAACGATAGCTAATAAATAATATCACTTTTCATATTCCACATGCAATAACAATTGTAGAAGATACAGAAAAGTTTGATGCAAAGTATAATATACCTGAATCAAAGACTATAATTCCTGCAGATATTTCTAAGGAACAAATTGAACAGATTCAAAACTTAGCAATAAAGGCATTTAAAGCGATTAACGGAAAAGGGCTATCAAGAGTTGACTTTTTTGTTGAAAAAGAAACGAACAAAATTTACATTAATGAAATAAATACAATGCCAGGTTTTACAAAAATAAGTATGTATTCTAAGTTGTTTGAAGCTGTTAGAATTACATATACAGAATTACTAGATAAATTAATTAAAAACACAAAATAACTTTTAGTTGTTTTGTGTTTTTTATAATGGGTTTACTTCAAATCTTATCTCAAAATCAGTAAAGTCATTTAATTTGTCATTTTCTAAGCAATCAATATAATTAGATAATTGTTCTTGGGTTTTACAAGCAGCAATTATAGCGGGATTTAATTTGTCATAAAACATCATGTCAATTCCGTATCTTAAACTTTCTAAAAATGGTTTTGCTTCTCTATCTCTACTTAAAGAATATGCTTCTCTGAATCTTGAAAAAGCAGGATGAGAGATATAATAAGCTAAAGGTAAAACAAATTCTTTTTTTATAACATCATCAGTTGATGAATAGGCATCAGGAAATTGATCTAAATAATCTTCTAATTCCTTTAATGTATATGGTAAAAATACTTGCTGTTCTTTTTCAGAAATTAATAAGATTTTATTATCTTGCTTTTCTATATTTTCTAACATTAAGAAACTCCTTTCAAATATATTTAATAACATAATAACACAAAATAGTAGTAAAAACCATTACAGGAATATTTTAATTTTGTTACAATCTTAAAGCAAATGTAATACAAATGTAAAAAAATGTAATATTATTGTAAAGTAATATATATATAAATATGTTATAATATGAATGATTTTAATATTAGGAGGGATTTTTTGATGAAAAAGAAAAAAAGAAACTATTTGTTGGTAGCTTTAATAGTAATATTATTAGCAATAGCTGTTGGATATGCAGCATTTTCTGCAAACATAACAATTTCTGGAACAGCAACTGCATCAGGAACATGGGATGTTAAATTCTTATCAGCAAGTGTTGATACATCATCACATGGTACTGCTAATGTTACAGGTGACAAAAATGATACATTATCAGTTAATGTAACATTAGGTTACCCAGGGGATGGTTGTACAGTAACTGCAAATATTCAAAATGCTGGTACTGTACCTGCTAAATTAACAGGATTCAAATTAACTGATGATCAAGGAAAAGAATTTTCAAATTCTGAAATTGAAATTACAACACCAACTATTGCAACAGATGGTTCAGAAGTTATAGCAGCAGGAGGAACATGCCCAGTAGCATTTGGAATTAAATGGAAAAAAGAATCAACAGCAACAACAGCAACAGCTAAGTTCAAAATAAACTTTACATATGAACAAGCAACAAATGAAGTTACTGTAACTCCAAATCACGGAGCACATACATAATAAATAAAGTGAATAAAGGATAATATTTCATATTATCCTTTAATCAGGCTTTTTAGAGGAAAAAATATGCAAAAATCAAAAAATATAACAATAGCAATAATTATTTTGATGCTTATATATGGATTATTAGCAAATTTAAAACTTGTGTTTAATATAAATGCTATATATTTATATATTATCAATCCTTTATTTTGGATTACATTAGCTGTATTTTTAAAAATTGCTATTGGAAAATCTTATCAAAAATCAAGAATTAAGAAAGAAGTTATTCAATATATCTTAATAGCAGTTATTATATATATATTAACATATATGATATCAGGACTATTTATTACTTTTGGAAACAATCCATATTTTACAACAGTTAAAGGCTTTTTAATAAATTTATGGATGTTTGGGACTGTAATAATTTCTAAAGAATATATAAGATATAGATTAATCAACAATGTTTATGAAAATGATAAAAAAGAAATAGCTATATTAGTATCATTAATATATATAATTATTGAAATAGAATTAAACAAATATATAAATACAAAAATAACTTTATTATTTGCATTAAAAGATATATGTCAAAATCTTATACCATTGATTGCTAAAAATGTTTTATATTCATATATATCAATGAAATCTGATTGGAAGCCAGCAAGTATATATGAATTATTTACAAAATTATATTTATGGCTATCTCCGATATTACCAAATGCACCATGGATTATTGTTGCAATAATTGAAACAACGATTCCAACAATACTATTTTTCTATATCAGATATGCTAATAGCAAAAATAGTGAAATAAAATCAAGACAGGAAATTGAAAATGTAAATCCGAAAAATTCGATTCCGCTAGTTGTTTTAGTAATATTGGTAATATGGTTTACAATAGGAGTATTTCCTGTAAAGCCAATAGCAGTAGCTTCAGGGAGTATGGAAAAAGAATTATATATAGGGGATGTTGTAATAGTAAAAAAGTGTAATGCAAATGATATTGTCAATGGAGACATTATACAATACCAAATGAAAGGATATACAGTTATACATAGAGTAATTGAGAAAAAGCAAAAAAATGGAGAATATTATTTTACAACAAAAGGAGATAATAATCCTTCAGAAGACAAAGAGAGTGTTAAAGAAGATCAAGTGTTAGGAAAAGTTATTTTTAAGGTAAAATATTTAGGATATCCAGCTATTTGGCTAAATATAATACAATCAAACGAACAGGTAGAAGTTGATACAGGAAAATAGTATATAGTTAAAGGAGAGGAAATATGAGAACTAGACAAAAAGTTAAAATACGTAAATCTACTAGATATTTTTATATAATATGTATTATTTCATTAATTATAGTTTTGTCTAGTAGTCTTATTCAAAACTTATTAAAAAATAATACTATTAAAAAGAAAGAGGAAATTTATTCATATACTAATGAATTTAATTATAATTATGATGTTAATTTAATTAATAATAAATATATAGATCAAAAAACGTTACAGATGAATGAAGTATATGTTACAGACTTAATTGATAATATACATTTGAATATTAATTATGATTATATAGGAAACAAAGCTTCTGATTTGGAATATGATTATAAAATATTAGGAAAGCTTCAGGCCGTATATACAAAAGATGGAGAGGAACAGAAGGTTTGGGATAAAGAGGAAGTTTTATTTGATAATGAAACACAAAAACAAATGTCAGATAAAATTTCAATTCAAGAGCCAATAGAACTAAATTTAAAAGATAAAAACAAATTAGTAACAGATTTTGAACAAGAAATGAACATGACATTAAAAACTACGTATATGATAATATTGCAGGTTGATGTCAAAACAGAAATTGATGATGAGCCTGTAGTAAATCAATATACATCAGCAGTTTCAATTGACTTAGGCGAAAAAACGACACAGATAAAAGGCGAAAATAATAAAGATGAGACATCATATGTAACAAAAACAAAAGAAGAAAATGAAAATATCAATATTGTAGCAATTAGTTTAGATACAATACTAATTATAATTTTAGTAATTGGATTGAAATATATTACTAGAAATACGGTTGCAATAAATAAAATAAAGAATAATTATAGAAAAGAATTAAATAGAATGTTAAGATTGTGCCAAGATAAGATAGTAAAAATTAAAGATAAAGTAGACATTAAACAAGAAAATATTGTTGATGTTAAAGACTTTGGAGAGATTATAAAAGTATCTGAGGAACTATTTAAACCAATTTTATATTGGGAATCAAAAGAAAGCACAGAAGCTTGGTTTAGCGTTATGAGTAATGAGATAACATATAGATTTATATTTAGAAATAATGGTTAGAGGAGATAATATGCGAAAAAAATACAAAATCAAGAGAAAACATTATATTTCAGTAAGTCTTGTATTGATTGTAATAATATTGCTTTTTATGACTATGGGAACAGGATATTCTTTATGGTCTTCAAAGTTATATATTAATGGTACAGTAACATCAGATTATAAAGAACCTAAACTAGAGAATTTAGATATAGTTGCTCAGAGTAATGATAAATTAATTACAGTTAAAGATAGTTATTTTATAAATGCTTTTTCTGTTGGAAATACTTCAAAATTTGATGATGATACATTTGGAGTAAATGGAAAAGTAAATATATCAGCAGTCGCATTGACAAAAAGAACTTTAACGGTAACAATGCAATTTATTAATAATAATGATATTGCATTAACAGATGGAGTAATCGAAAACCTAGAAAATAATAGTAAAAACTTAACTCTAAAATCAGCTTCAGTAACTCAAACTGTTCAAAGCAAAGAAACCTCGACGGTGACAGTAGAAATTAGTGGGATTACGGGTAGTTCAAGTGGTGCTAATTTAAAATATAGAATTTGTTATAAAATAAATGGTGTTAGAAGATATATGTATTTAATTATTAATATGTAGATTGTGACAGAAAGGTGAAAAAATATTTTTTTTAGAGAAGATGTAGAGATTGCAAGATGATGGTACTTTTTCAAGTCCATATGAATTTGAGAATATTAATATAAGGTATAACTATTGATAATAGAGCAATTACAGAAGATGAGATTAAGAAGGTATTAGTATACAAAGATAGAATAAGATAAAAACTTTACGACACAGACCATCATTGGTTTGTGTCGTAATTTCTTTTTGCAAATTTTGTCTAAACCAAAGACAAAAAGATGTAACAAGTTGATTAAAGGATTATGCACAAAACTTTGATGCCGCGACACTTTCGAATAAAAATAATTAATAATTTTATTTTAAACTATAGACAAATATTTGTTCTTATTATAAAATATGTACAATAGTTAAAAAATACTAAAAATTGTAATATATAAGTACTAACAAATATACTAAGAATTAAATTTTATATAATAAAGGATGTGTTCGTATGGACGAAAAAAAGAATGAAATTATTTTATTTGAAAACCAAGGAGTAA
>CAKPHD010000030.1 GCA_934155625.1 uncultured Clostridia bacterium | reverse complement strand
TCATTTGAGCTTGTTGCTTCTGCTGTTAAATCTGCCGATAAATCTTGACTTTGATTTTTTACTGTATATGTTGCTGTGGCTGTATCTCCTTTTGCTGTTAATCCTGTTACTTTTACTGTTCCTTCTGTCTTTTTGCTTGCATTTATTGTCGCTGTTGTTGTTCCCTTTCCTCCTGTTGTTGGTGTTCCTATAAATTCCACCACAAAATTGGTTTGATTTGCTTCTGATTTTGCTTTTCCATTTATATTTAGTGTTACATTTGTTATTGTTGCATATCCTACTGCTACTAATATTATTGCTAGTAACACTATCCCTCCAACTATTTTGTTATTGGCTCTTCTCATGATTGTTCTCCCTTCATTTTTTCTTCAAGTTGCATACTTAAAGATATAACAATTCAAATTAATTATAGCAATAAAGCCCTATTTTATCAACCGTTTTTCGACAATTATAATAAAATAATTTTAAATTAGTATTTTTTGACATTTTTAACTATCTTCTATGTATTGACATTACTGCTTTAGGTGAATTTTTACAGTTTTTTTAAGTATGCAACTTAAAGAAACTTTATTAATATTTTATCTCTCATAAGAAGTAACAATTTCTTTCATATATTATTTTCTCAACTCTCCACCACATTTTTTAGAAACAGTATCAATAATCTTATCCATCAAAGAATTAACCTCTTCATCAGTCAAAGTCTTTTTGTTATCAGAAAAAGTTAATGAATAAGCCATAGACTTTTTATCCAAGCCAACACCAACACCTGTGTAAACATCAAATATTTCAATGTCTGTAAGAGTACTTCCTCCGCCATTTTTAATAGCCTTTTCAACTTCTTTAGATGTTAAAGATTTATCAACTACAAATGCTACATCTTTTTTAACACTTGGAAATTTTGAAATTTCTTTATATTTCATTTTTCCAACTCTCTTTTTAAATAATTCATCTAAATTAATTTCTAATACAAATACATCTTCCATAGTTACATTTGGATGTATTTTTCCTATAATTCCTACATTTGTTCCATTTACATTGATATATGCACTTTGTCCTGGATGCATTTCTTTTGGCATTTCTTGTTTCATAAAGCTGTATCTTCCTGCATATCCAAGATAGTCTAATACCTCTTCTGCAACACCTTTGATTGTGTAGAAGTCAACATTTTTGGTGTTGTCTAGTCCAAGTGAATATTTTCCTGTCATTAATGCACATAATTTTGTATCTTCTCCATATACGTCTCCCTTTTTGTAGAAGCCTTTTCCTATTTCGAATATTGATACATCTTTTTGACTACGAGCAGAATTATATTCATATATCTTGTAAAGTGATGGTATCATGCTATATCTTAATGTATTTCTCTCTTCTGTGATTGGGTCTAATAGTTTTAATGGTTCAAATTCATCTAATGTATAACCATTTACTTCTTTGTCATTTATTAAAACATATGATAGTGTTTCATTTAGTCCTAATGCTATCATTTTGTTTCTTATTTCTCTTTGAGTTTTGTCATAACTTCCTTTTCTCATTGGAACTACTGGAAGTTTTCCTTGTATGTTGTCTACACCATATATACGGCTTACTTCTTCAATTAAATCTTCTTTAATTGATATATCCATTCTTCTTGATGGTACTGTTACTGTGATTTTTTCTCCATCTACTTTATATGTAAATCCTAGTTTTCTGAATACATTTAGAATTTCTTCATTTGGAATTGTTGTTCCTAATACATCATTTATATTTTGGAATGTAATTTCTATTTGTTTGTCTTCTTTATTTGTTTTGTCATATACTATAGTTCCTGTAACAACTTTTCCTCCTGCATATTTTTCTAATAATGCACATGCTCTTTCTATTGCCATATATGTTCTGTTTGGATCTAGTCCTTTTTCAAATCTGTTACTTGCTTCACTTCTTATTATTTTTTTAGATGTTAATCTAACTTTTACAGAATCGAAGATTGCTGATTCTATTATTACATTTTTGGTATCTGGTTCTACTTCTGTTTCAAGTCCTCCCATTACTCCTGCAAGACCAACTCCATGTGTGCTGTCTGCTATTACTATATCATCTGCACTTAATGTTCTTTCTATATTATCAAGTGTTTTTAGTTTTTCTCCTTCTTCTGCCATTCTTACAACTAGCTTATTGCCAAGTCTGTCTGCATCATAAAAATGCAATGGTTGCCCTAATTCTAGCATTACATAGTTACTGATGTCTACTACATTGTTTATTGGCCTTATTCCTGAAGCTATTAATCTATTTTTTATGAATGATGGACTTTCTTTAATTTCTACATTTTCTACTTTTTTTACTAATAGCATTGAACAATTTTCTGTTTTTACTTCTGTTTCAAAACTTTTGTTAATGTCTTCTCCTTGTTCACTATGAGTTAAATCTACATCTTTTACTTTTTGGTCATATATAGCACCTATTTCATATGCCATTCCTAATATACTTAGTAAATCTCCTCTGTTTGCTGTTAATTCGAAATCGATTACACTGTCATCCATTCCCATATATTTTATTGGGTCTTCTCCTGGCTCAGCATCTTCTCCTAGTTCTGCTATTCCTTCTGAATCTTCTGGTTTTAAAAATTTGTTTTCTAGTCCAAGTTCGGCTATTGAACATAACATTCCATTTGATTCTTGACCTCTTATTACACCTTTTTTTATTATTTTGTCTGGTAATACTGCTCCATCAAGTGCAACAATTACTTTTATTCCTTTTCTTGCATTTGGTGCACCACATACTATGTCTAAAACTTCGCTTCCTATATTTACTTTGCACAAATGTAAATGGTCTGAATCTGGATGGTCTTTACATTCTACTATTTCTCCTATTACTAATTTTGTTGCATTTATTAATTTTTCTGCTGAGTCATATTCATTTCCTACTCTTGTCATGTCTTCTGCTAATTGCTTTACATCAACATCTATGTCTACATAGTCTTTTACAAAATTTGTACTTAATTTCATTATTCCTCATCCTTTCTGTCAAATTGAGATAAAAATCGTATATCATTTGCATACAAATATCTCATATCTGGAATTCCATATTTAAACATGGCCAATCTATCAAGTCCTGTTCCAAATGCAAAACCACTGTATTCCTCTGGATCATATCCATTCATTTTTAATACATTTGGATGTACAATTCCTGAGCCAAGAACTTCTATCCATCCTGTTTGTTTACATAGGTTGCATCCTTTTCCGCCACATTTAAAGCATGTTACATCTACTTCATATGATGGTTCTGTAAATGGGAAATAACTTGGTCTAAAACGTAATTCTGAATTTTTTCCTATTAATTTTTTCACAAATACTTCTAATGTTCCTTTTAAGTCTGCTAATGATACATTTCTTTCTTTTTTATCTATTACAAGCCCTTCTACTTGGCCAAATTGATGTGAATGAGTTGCATCATCTTCTCTACGATATGTTTTTCCTGCGCATATCATTCTTATTGGTGTTTTTTCTGTATTTGCTAACATTGTTCTTGCTTGAACTGCTGATGTTTGTGTTCTTAGTAAATGTTCGTTTGTAATATAAAAACTGTCTTGCATATCTCTTGCTGGATGTCCTTTTGGTAGATTCAATCTTTCAAAGCAAAATTCGTCTGTTTCTAGTTCTGGCCCTGAAACTACATCATATCCCATTGATACAAATAGATCTTCTATTTCTTCTATTACTCTGTTTACTGGATGTTTACTTCCTCTTTTTATTTTTGTTCCTGGTAATGTTATATCTATTGTTTCATTTTCTATTTTTTCTGCTAGCATGTTTTCCATTATTGCATCTTCGGCTATAGATATTTTTTCTTCTATTGATTTTCTTGCTTCGTTTACTAATGCTCCTACTTTTGGTCTTTCTTCTGGTGTTAGGCTTCCTAATGTTTTTAGTAAGCTTGATAGTTCACTTTTCTTTCCTAGCATTTTTACTTTAAAATCTTGTAGTTCTTGCGAATTTTTGATTTCTTTGATTTTCTCTTCTGCTTGTTTTTTGATTTCTTCAATCTTTTCTTGCATTTTTCTTCCTCCTTTAAAATTTTGATGAATATCGAAAAAGAGCCTATTCACCCTGTTTTAGGACGAATGGCTCTTTCGTGGTACCACCTAAATTTATTAATAGTGCTTTTCTCTGCACTTGATTAACCTCTTTATAGTTTTAACGGTTCTACCGCTTCTTTCTACTTGCCTAGCTTTAAAAAGAAGATCTCTAAAGTGAATTTTCAATATATTTGGCATAATAGCTCTCAGCTTTGCTATTTTCTCTGTATTGCTTTTACAATATATTTACTTTGCTTTTTCTTTGATTTTGCTTTTTTACTTTTGGTATTTTATCACATTTGGTTGATTTTGTAAATACTTTAATTGATTACTTTTTATATTGTTAAAAAATATTTATAAAGCTCTTGCCAAATGTAGTGTTTTGTGATATATTAGAAACGTACTAATTTTAGGGTACAAGTACAACTTAGTATTTACAAAATGATTTTTTGATTTTTTCAGTAATTTTATTCATATGAAACAAATCAGTACAGAAACAGAATAAGAAGTGGAGTGTGGTGCCTATGGACCTTTATTAAATTCGTTTTTTAATTAAAATACAAAAAAATATTGCGAAATGCAACAAAAAACGATATAATGAAAGGAGAAATTTAATGAGTTTAAATTTAACAATAAACCCAGCACTAAAGATGAAAAGTGATATAATGTTTAAAGCATTTTTTAATAGAAAAGAAAATGAAGGATTTTTAGAAGAATTTTTAGAATCCATACTAGAAAGAAAAGTAACAATAAAAACTATTGGACATGATTTGAGGTTAGAACAATTATCTAAAGACCAAAAATTTGGAATACTAGATTTAGGAGTAGAACTAGAAAACGGAGAATTTATAAATATTGAAATTCAATTACGAAACTATAAAAATATAGAAAAAAGGACTTTGTTTTATGCAAGTAAAAAAGTAACAGAACAATTAGATACAGGAGATGATTTTAGAAATTTAAAACCTATAATAGTAATAGCAATATTAGATTATTCATTTATAGAACTCCCTGAATATATTACAGAAACAGTAAGAGTAGCTTCAAAACATAGAGAATATGAAATTAATAATGATGTAAAATATTATTACATAGAATTAAATAAATTTAGAAAGCAAAATCCTGATATGAGTGATACATTATCCCAATGGTTGAGTTTTCTAGATATGGAAAGAGAGGATTTGTTAGAAATGGCATGTAAGAATAATAAAAAAGTTAAAAAAGCACTTGAAAACTATAATGTTTTAACTGGAGATGAAGAAATTAAAAGATTAGCTGAACTTAAATTAATGGCAAAACTCGAGGAAAAGTCTGCTCTAGATTGTGCTAAAGAAGAGGGCGAAAAAATTGGTAAAAGAAAAAAACAACTAGAAATAGCAAAAAAATTAATAAAACAAAAAATGTCTATAAAACAAATAGCTGAAATCACAGAATTAAGTAAATCCGAAATAGAAGAGCTTCAAAATAATATTTAATATTTATTATGTCTCATATTGATAAAGACATGAAAATATTCTCATGTCTTTATCTTTTTTAATTTCCTATTGGTGCAAAATCATCTGTTACAATTTTTTTATCTGTTTTAAAATCACTTATTTGCATATTTAAATATTGTGAATATTCTTCAAATTTTGAATTATCAATTTCTGTATTCCCTTTAATTCCAACTAAAATTAAATTTTGAATATCACTTGCATCTCTGTCTGCAACCTTAAAAACTTTTACATCATCAAAAATGGCTTTATATGTTGAATATTCATATTCTATAAATTTTGCATCATCACCTTCTAATGAAGAAATTATATTTGTAATAACTATTCCATTTTCATTTAGCATATTTTTTGCATTTGTTAATGCTTCATATGTTGTTAATTCAAATGGTGCATTTGTTCCTTTAAAAGCATCTATCAGAATTGTATCATATTTGTTTTGGCTATAATTCAGGTAACTCCTGCCATCTTGGCTATATGTTTTTAAACGTTTATCATTAATATTTAATCCAAATTGCTCTACTGCAATTTGGGTCATTTTATCATCTATTTCTACAACGTCTATTGTTTTATCATTATATTTTTGCAAATAATGAATTGGGTATGTATATGCTGCGCCTCCAATTAAAAGAGTGGATTTTGCATCTTTATTAAAATATTCAAATAAATCATAATATCTTAAATATTTTGCTCCCATTTCTCCTGTTTCTGCATCTATATATGATTCTAATCCTCTATCTACTTGTAATGTTTTGTATGTTATCTTTTCGGCTTGTATTTGTTTTACCCATATTCTACTATATTGAGAATCTGTATCTAATATTATATCAGGATTATTAATTTCAAATATGCTTTTTCCTAATATTATTAATATTACCATTATGCATATTGCCCAAATATTTTTCGATACTATTTTTTTGTTTATTTCCTCTCTTGCAATTAATGACATTATAAATAATATTATTGTTACACTAATATTTATATTACTTACTCCAATATTAGGTATTAATACAAACCCCATTAAAAATGTTCCTACAATACTTCCAATGGTTGATAAAGATGATATTTTTCCTGATAATGAACCAATTTCTGTTTCTTCTTTACTTTTTATTTTTACTGCATATGGTGAAATCATTGCTAAGATAAAACTTGGAATTGAGAATGCTATTATTGCACATAATATTGCTGCTAGTATTAAATTCGGAATTATTCCTGCTAATATTTTTACTACGCAAGTTTCTAATAATGGAATTGCACTTGTCGCGAGTGCTGCATATAACAAAATATTTGCTAATTGATTTATATTGGCATCCTTGTCTGCACTTTTTCCTCCTATCCAATATCCTAAACTCATACTTACTAAGATTATTCCTATAATACTTGTCCATACAACATTTGAACTTCCTACATATGGTGACAATACTCTTGCAGCAATTAGTTCTAGTCCCATTCCTATTGCACCAGCTAAAAATACGATTGTTTCTAATTTATATTTTTTCATATAGCCTCCATTTTACACTTTGTTATTATAACATGTTTATTCTATTTTTTGCATATTTTTTTAAATTTTTAATATACTATTTATATAATTATTTTTGTAAAGACACTATTTAGTGCCTTTGGAAAGGAATGATATTAAATCGGTTTGTTTGGTTTTGATTTAGTTGCTACATTATTTGGTAATATGAGTGTTTTTACTAGAATTATTTATGCATTAGTTGGGATTGCCGGAATTATTTCTATAGGTTTATATCCTAAATTAAGCGAATAAAACTGTCAAGAAGGGTCTCCACTTCCGACAGTTTTACATAAAATTGCACCGAACAGAACCGGTCCCATCGGTACCAAAATTTATTTTACTTGAATATGTACATCATCTAATTGTTGTTTGCTTACAACTGATGGTGCTCTCATTAATAAGTCTCTTGCTCTCTTATTTTTAGGGAATGCTATTACTTCTCTAATATTTGTAGAATCTGCTATTAACATTACCATTCTATCTACACCTGGTGCAGCTCCTGCATGTGGTGGTGTTCCGTATTGGAATGCATTATATAATGCTCCAAATCTATTTTTTACATCTTCTTCTGTATATCCTGCTATTTCGAATGCTTTTACCATTATTTCTGGATTGTGGTTTCTTACTGCTCCTGAGGCCATTTCATATCCATTACATACTAAATCATATTGATATGCTAATATTTCTAATGGATCTTTATTTTCTAATGCTTCTAATCCACCTTGTGGCATTGAGAATGGGTTATGGCAGAAGTCTATTGTTCCTTCGTCTGATAATTCGTACATTGGGAAGTCTACAATAAAGCAGAATTTATATACAGCTTTTTCTATTAAGTCTAATCTCTTTCCTAATTCTATCCTTACTAATCCTGCAATTTTTTGTGCTTTATGGAATTCGTCTGCTATAAAGAATATACTATCTCCTGCTTTTACTCCATATTCATTTTCTAGTTTTGTTTTTGCCTCTTCTGTTATGAATTTTGCAATTCCACCTTGTACAGCTCCGTCTTTTTCGAATTTTGTCCATGCTAGTCCTTTGGCTCCAACTTCGTCTGTTATTGCAAATTCTGTCATTTTGTCAAAGAATTTTCTTCCTTGTTCTGCTCCATTTGGTACTACTATTGCTTTTACTGTTTTGTCTTTAAATGCGTTGAATTCTATATTTTTAAATACTTTTGTTACATCTTGAATTATTAACGGATTTCTTAAGTCTGGTTTGTCTATTCCATATTTTTCCATTGCTTCTAAGTATGGTATACGTACAAATGGTCCTTCGTCAACTTTCCAATTTGTGAATTTTTTAAATGTGTATGGTACTACTTCTTCTATTACTTTGAAGACGTCTTCTTGTGTTGCAAAACTCATTTCAAAGTCTAATTGATAAAATTCTCCTGGCGCTCTGTCTGCACGTGGGTCTTCGTCTCTAAAACATGGCGCTATTTGAAAGTATTTGTCAAATCCACTTACCATTAATAATTGTTTAAATTGTTGTGGTGCTTGTGGTAATGCATAAAATTCTCCCGGATTTAGTCTACTTGGTACTAAGTAGTCTCTTGCTCCTTCTGGTGAAGAGTTTGCTAGTATTGGTGTTTGTATTTCTGCAAATCCAAGCTCATCCATTTTGTCTCTTAATGTTTTTAAAATTTTTGAACGTAATAATATTGAGTCATGTAGTTTTTTGTTTCTTAAGTCTAAAAATCTATATTCTAATCTTAAGTCTTCTCTTACTTCTTGGTCTGTATTTACTTCAAATGGTAATACATTTTTGCATTTTCCTAATACTTCGATTTTTTCTGCTACTACTTCGATTTCTCCTGTTGCCATTTTAAGATTTTTACTGCTTCTTTCCACAACTTTACCACATATGTGTATACAGCTTTCTGTTGTTAGCTCTTTTGCTTGTTCTTGTAGCTTTTCATCATTTATTACTATTTGTGTTATTCCAAATTCATCTCTTAAGTCGATGAATATCATTCCTCCTAGATTACGGATTTTTTGTATCCATCCTGATAGTTCAACTTCTTCTTCTACATTTTTTATTGTTAGTTCTCCTAAATTATGTGTTCTATACATTTGGCGTTCCTCCCTATTGTTAACATTTCTTAACTATTTTACTACATATTGCCGAAAATATCAAGGTTTCTTGAGATTTTAAATTTATATACCTATTTTAAGAAAAAAAATATATTAAGAACCTGCTCCGATTCTTAATATATCATTATAAGTTACAAATAAAGATAAAGCAATTAATATGGAAAAACCTATTAATTGAATTTTAGCCTCTGTCTCTAATTTCATAGGCTTTCTTCTTATTACTTCTATAAGCAATATCAAAAGTTTTCCCCCATCTAATGCAGGTATAGGCAACAAGTTTGTAATCCCTAAAGAAACAGATATAACTGCTAATAAATTCAAATAATTTATTATTCCATTAGTTTTTATAACAACTTCTGAAATTCCTACAATTCCTACCATTTGGTCTGTTTTTAATCCACCTGAAAATAGTGTTTTTATACTATTAAATACTGCAGTTATAAATTGTCCTGTTCCTTGAGCACCATAATAAATTCTATTTGCAATAGTATCTTTTGCTGGATCAACAAATTGTATACCTACTGTTGCCACTAATATAAAATATACTAATATTCCAAATATAATATTTACAGTTGCCCCTGCAACTACAATTGCCATCCTCTTCCACACACTTGCTTTTGAAAATGACCCAGGAGCATCAGATTCCTCTTCTTCTCCTTCCATACTGCAAAATCCACCAAGTGGTATCATCCTTAGAGAATACTTAGTTTCTTTTCCTTGCTTTTGTAAAAGAACTTTTCCAAATCCTATTGCAAATTCGTTTACTTTGACTTTGCATAGTTTTGCTACAAGGAAGTGCCCTCCTTCATGTATTAACACTAAAAATCCCAGTAAAAATATTATTTTTATAGCATTAATTAAAAAATTTATCAAATTCTCTTTCCTCCTAATTGTCCTTTACTATACTCTACCTATCCTCACCATTATTGGGTGTTTTTTCTAATCTAACTTTTTTTTTTTGAATTTTGTTTTGATATTCGTTCATTAAATTTAATACCATTTCTTTTTCTTCATTGCTTGCATCTCTTTTATTCATAGAGTCTAATACTTCTTTTATTCGTGGTTGTAAAGTTTCAACTACTCTATCATATTCCTCTTCTCGTGCTCCTAGAACTGCATCTTTTGCTCCTGAATATCCAAATTTTCTAGCATATTTTGATATATATTTTTTGCCTTCTAATGCTAAATCTATCTTTTTTCTTCTTTCAGCATTGTGTTCAGAATACACATTTATAGGTTGATCTGGTGTTTCACCTCTAGCAAAAATTTCTAATACATCATATTTGCCTGTACTTTCTATGTATTCTATTGTGTTTGGCATTCCTACATAAGTTTGGTTATGATGTTCTGGTGTTACTAGCCTTCCCCATCCTTTTGTACTTACTTGCCCTTCATATCTTTCTAAAATTGACATTCTACTTTCTAAATCACATGTGGCAATTCCTCTTACTACTACTGTATACCCAAGTCTTTCTAATTCTGTAATTGACTCGTCTGCAATTCTGTTATTTTTCATTGTACCTTCAAATATGATATTATATTTATCTCTTCGTAGTTCTTCAAAAAGTTTACTAGTCCAAGTATTGCTTTCTTGGTCTGTTATAATTGTATACATATCTGGGTATAATTTTGCAATTTCTTCACTTTGTGGATGAAAAGGTTTTATTTCATCACTATTGATAATTATGACATTTTCGTCAGTAAACATTTTTGTTGAATATCCAATTATTCCACTTTTTCCGGCACCTGTTTGTCCTCCTATAATTACTGCTATTGGATTGCTTACAGGTATTTTTCCTCCTGTATATATTCTTTTTATTGTTTGATAATATTGTTCGTGTTCTTCATCTGTTAGTTTGTATTTTTTTAATATTTCTTCTTTGTTCATTTCTCTATTCACCTTTTACTTCTTTACCATATACATTTATTATTTTTTCTATTATTTCATTATCACCT
This sequence comes from uncultured Clostridia bacterium, assembly GCA_934155625.1. Lineage (GTDB taxonomy): Bacteria > Bacillota > Clostridia > TANB77 > CAG-508 > CAG-269. Next base: position 9,956 of record CAKPHD010000030.1, on the reverse strand, counting down.
TGATACATTTTTGTTTTTTCTTTAAGTAACTTTTTTAATTTTTCTTCTGATTGCTCTTCTCTAGAAGTTTTAGCAATTTTTGCAGCCATTATTTCTACTGCAATTTCTAGTTTTGTATTTGCATTCATTTTTATCAATCCTATATTTACTATATTTAGATTTTGGGTTCTATCTATAAACCTTTATATTAAACTTAATAATATATATGCATAAGGAGCTAAAAACATTAAACTGTCTATTCTATCTAGCATTCCGCCATGTCCTGGAATTAGATTACTATAATCTTTTATATTTACATATCTTTTTATACTTGAAGCTGCAAAGTCTCCTAATTGTCCAGCTATACTTAGTACTACTGTTATTATTCCTATTAAAACATATGAATATTCAAGATTATATATTGAGTTCATAGCAAATGTATATATTAATGCAATTACTACAGCTCCCATAGTTCCTGCAATACATCCTTCTATGGATTTTTTAGGACTTACTTGGCTAAATTTGTGTTTTCCCCATCTTTTTCCTACAAGATATGCACATGTATCTGTTCCCCATGCGGCAATTATTGCATACCATACTAATATTACCCCATGTTCCATTCCTCTTAGAAGAGCTATAAATAATATATTTCCAATTAAATATATTATTCCAAATAGTGTATATGCTATATCTTTAAAGTTTGTTTTCATGTTTGTTATTATTACATGTGCAAATAATATTAAGTTTATTAATGGTATTATTATTAACAAAATATTTTTTAATAGTTGTTCTGGCACATATTGTGGCAATATATGAACTAACGCAATTGATAGACATGATGCGTATCCTATCCATCTTACAGGTTTAGATTCTTTTGCTACTGCATTAAAATATTCTTGCATTCCTAGCATTGCAACTAATGCTAAGAAAATATCTACAACATATTTATTTCCAAATGTTAATATTAATACAACTAAAGGAAATCCTAATAATGCTGATGTTACTCTTTTTATATCCATATTTTTTCCCTCTTCTTCTGCTTTATTTTTTAATTTGCTCCAAACTTTCTTGTTCTTTTTTGATATTCAATTATTGCTTCATCCAAATCTTCTTCTGAAAAATCTGGCCAGTTTTTATCTATAAATAAAAATTCTGAATATACTACTTGCCAAGGCAAGAAGTTGCTTAAACGTAACTCTCCACTTGTTCTTATTACTAAGTCTGGATCTGGCTCTCCTTCTGTATATAAATTATTTGATATCATTTCTTCATTTATATCTTCTGTTTTAATTTTGTCTTCTTTTACTTGTTCAGCTATCTTTTTTACAGCTCTTACAATTTCGTCTCTTCCACCATAATTTAATGCAATATTGAATGTTACTCCTGTATTATTTTTTGTTCTTTCCATACAGTTTATAATGCTTTTTTGCATCTTTGGTGAAAGTGCAGAAATGTCTCCAAGGATTTTTATTTTTATATTTTCTGAATCTGCTCTTTTACTATAATCGTCTAAATAGTTTTGCAATAATGTCATAAGTGCCTTAACTTCTTCTTCTGCTCTTTTCCAGTTTTCTGTTGAAAATGCATATACAGTTATATATTCTAAACCTATTTTGTTAGCATATCTAACTATTTTTTCAAGAGTTTTTGCACCTGCTTTATGGCCAAAGCTTGCTGGCTTTCCTTGAGCTCTTGCCCATCTTCTATTTCCATCCATAATTATAGCTATATGTTTTGGCATATTTTCTTTGTTAAATTCCATTGTTTTCTCCTTGTTATACACTCATTATTTCTGTTTCTTTATTTGCTAATATTTTGTCAATTTCTTCTATGTTTTTGTCTGTTATTTTTTGAATTTCTGTTTCAGCAATTTTTAGTTCATCTTCTGTCATTTCACTATTTTTTTGTTTTGCTTTTGCTTCATCAATTCCATCTCTTCTGATTGATCTTATTGCAACTTTTGCTTCTTCAGCTATTTTTTTGATTTCTTTTACTAATTCTTTTCTTCTCTCTTCATTTAATTCTGGAAAAGCTAGTCTTATTACTTTTCCATCATTATTTGGATTAATTCCAATATCTGATGCTAATATTGCTTTTTCAATGTCTTTTAGTACACTCATATCCCATGGTTGAATAATTATTAATCTTGCTTCTGGTACTGATATTCCAGCCATTTGATTAATTGGTGTTGGTGTTCCATAATAATCTACTTTTACTTTGTTTAATATTGCAGGATTTGCTCTTCCTGCTCTTATTTCTGACAATTTTTCTTGGTATGCTCCTATTGATTTTTCCATTCTTTCTTTTAAATTTGTGTAATCCATAATTTTCTCTCCTTTAATTTTTATTTGTTACTTTTGGGACCGGTTCTCTGCGGTGCATTTTTGGTACTTTTGGGACCGGTTCTTAAAAGTACCACTATGATACAATTGTTCCTATTTTCTCGCCTTTAACGGCTCTTACTATATTTTCTGGGTCTGCTATTCCAAATACTAATAATGGAATGTTGTTGTCTCTGCACATTGCTGTTGCTGTTGAGTCCATTACTTTTAAGTCTTTATTTAATACATCTAAATATGATATTTCTTCAAATTTGATTGCATCTTTTTGAATTTTTGGATCTGCTGAATATACTGCATCTATTGCTTTTCCTAATAATATGATGTCTGCCTTTATTTCTGTTGCTCTTAATACTGCTGCTGTATCTGTTGTGAAATATGGATGCCCTGTTCCGCATGCAAATATTACTACTCTTCCTCTATTTAAATGTTTTTCTGCTTTTCTTTGTATAAATGGTTCTGCTATTTCTCTCATTTCTATTGCTGTTTGTACTCTTGAATATATTCCTCTTACTTCTAGTGCGTCTTGTAATGCTAGTGCATTCATTGCTGTTGCTAACATTCCCATGTAGTCTGCTGTTGTTCTTTCCATTTCCATTCCTTGTCTTCCTCTCCAGAAGTTTCCTCCTCCGACTACTATTGCAACTTGTACTCCCATGTCTACTACTTCTTTTATTTTATCACACATTTTGCCTATTACTTCAGGATTTACTCCTGTTTTTTGGTTTCCAGCTAATGCTTCTCCACTTAGTTTTAAAAGTACTCTTTTATACTTTGCTTCTGACATTTTGAATCAATCCTTTCTTTGGAATATTTTTTATTCCTTATCACCGTTGCTATTCTATCATACTTTTTTTAAAATTAGTAGTATTTTCTTAAAATTTTCTTAATTTGCTGTTACTATTTAATGCAGAAATTGGCTAATATATTTTTTTATACCTTGATGTCGCAATCTCCATATTGAAAATACTTGAAAGAAAAGGAACTGCATTGCAGTTCCTTTGGTTTAACTATTATTTGATTTTTTTGATTACACAGTTATAAAGTTTGTCTGAATATAAGGATTTTTCCTCTATCTTGACTTTTGGGAATCTTCTTCTTAATACTCTTATCTCACGGCTATACAATATCCGATTGATCTGTTCTTTGTCAGAACTCAACAAATCTTCAATTGCTTCATAATGTGATTCCATTCTTGTTGTTCTTTCTCCCATCATAATTGTTACCTCCATAATGTATAATTTAATAGTTATTTAAGCTAAAAGCTAACTTATATTATACACTAAATAAGCACAATTGTAAATACTATACTTCCAAAATTTTCTTTGCTCTATCAACATCATCTTGGTTTGCATCTCGCACACCTTCTAATGGATATTCTAATCCAAGATTTTTCCATTTATATTTTCCCATACTATGGTATGGCAATATTTGAACTTTTTCTACGGTCTTTAATGTTTTGATAAATTCTCCAAGTTGAATTAAATCTGCTTCATTATCTGTATAACCTGGCACTAAGACTTGTCTTATCCACATTTTGATATTATTGTCGCTTAAGTATTTTGCAAATTCTAATTCTCTTTTGTTTGAAAATCCGACAAGGTCTTTGCACTTTTCTTCGTCAATGTGTTTAATATCTAATAATACTAGGTCTGTATATTTTAAAGTTTCTTTTATTCCGTCTGTTAGCCCAACTATGCCAGAAGTATCTATACAGGTAGATATACCTTCTTCTTCTAATCTTTTAAATAATTCTAATACAAAATTGTATTGTAATAGTGGCTCTCCTCCTGTTACTGTTACTCCTCCACCTGATGGTATTATATAATTTTTGTATCTATTTATTTTTTCTATTATTTCATCTACTGATTTATATTCTCCACCATTCATATCCCATGTATCTCTATTATGGCAATATTTACATTGTAGATGACATCCTTGCAAAAATAATACAAATCTTATTCCTGGTCCATCAACTGTCCCAAAGCTTTCTATTGAATGTACTTTTGCATAATATCTTAAATCTTTTTCCATTATATCCTCTCATGAATTGTTCTATTAATAACATCTAATTGTTGCTCTCTTGTTAATTTTGTAAAGTGAACTGCATATCCTGAAACTCTAATTGTAAGTTGAGGATATTTTTCTGGATGTTCCATAGCGTCTTCTAATAATGCTCTATCAAATACGTTTACATTTATGTGATGTCCTGTTTGTGCAAAATATCCATCTAGCATACTTACCAAGTTATTTACTTTTGTCTCTTCATCTTGTCCTAATGTTGCTGGTGTGATAGCAAACGTAAATGAAATTCCATCTTCTGAATCTTCAAATGGTAATTTTGCAATTGAGTTCATTACTGCTAATGCTCCATTTACATCTCTACCATGTAATGGGTTTGCTCCAGGTCCGAATGGTGCTCCAGCACGTCTTCCATCTGGTGTATTTCCTGTTGCTTTTCCATATACAACATTTGATGTGATTGTTAATATTGATAATGTGTGTTTTGAATCTCTATATGTTGGATGTTTCTTTAATTTGTTTAAGAATCTTCTAACAACTTCAACTGCTATTGTATCTACTCTGTCATCATCATTACCAAATTGAGGATATTCTCCTTCTATTTGATAATCTACTGCTAATCCTGTTTCATCTCTGATTACTTTTACTTTTGCATATTTTATTGCTGAAAGCGAGTCTGCAACTACTGATAATCCAGCAACTCCACATGCCATTGTTCTAATTACATCTTTGTCATGTAAAGCCATTTCTATTGCTTCATATGAGTATTTGTCATGCATGTAATGTATTGCATTTAATGCTTTTATATATATTTTTGCAACATAATCCATCATTTGATCAAATTTTTCTATAACTTCGTCATAGTTTAAATATTCTGATGTGATTGGTTCAAATTTTGGCGTAACTTGTTTTCCAGTTTTTTCGTCTTTTCCTCCGTTGATTGCATATAATAATGTTTTTGCTAAGTTTGCTCTTGCGCCGAAGAATTGCATTTGTTTTCCTATTTTCATAGGTGATACACAACATGCTATTCCATAGTCATCTCCTAATGTTGCTCTCATTACATCATCATTTTCGTATTGGATTGATGATGTTTTTATTGATAAGTTTGCTGTATATCTCTTGAATCCTTCTGGTAGTCTTGTTGACCACAATACTGTTAGGTTTGGTTCTGGTGCTGGTCCTAAATTTTCTAATGAGTGTAATACTCTGAATGAGTTTTTAGTAACTAATGTTCTACCATCAATTCCCATTCCACCAATGCTTTCTGTTACCCATACTGGGTCTCCACTGAATAGTTCATTGTATTCTGGTGTTCTTAAAAATCTTACTAATCTTAATTTCATTATAAAGTGGTCCATTAATTCTTGTGCTGTTTCTTCTGTTAATGTTCCGTTTTTTAAGTCTCTTTCTATATATATATCTAAGAATGTTGATGTTCTACCAATGCTCATTGCAGCACCATTTTGGTCTTTTACTGAGCCTAAGTATCCAAAGTATAACCATTGGATTGCTTCTTTTGCATTTCCTGCTGGTCTAGAGATGTCATATCCATATTTTTCTGCCATTACTTTTAATTGGTTAAGTGCTTTTATTTGTTCTGATATTTCTTCTCTTTCTCTTATTACTTTTTCTGTAAAGTCATCTACATTTAATATTTCTAATTCTTCTTTTTTCTCTGCTATTAATGCATCTACACCATATAGTGCAACTCTTCTGTAATCTCCTATAATTCTTCCTCTTCCATATCCATCTGGAAGTCCTGTTATTAAGTGTGAACTTCTTGCAGCTCTGATGTCTGGTGTGTATACATCAAATACTCCATCATTGTGTGTTTTTCTTGCTGTATGGAAAATTCTGTCTGTCTCTGGATCAACTTCTCTTCCATATGCTTCGCATGATTTTTCTACTATTCTGATTCCTCCAAATGGCATTATTGCTCTTTTTAGTGGTGCATCTGTTTGTAGACCTACTATTTCTTCTAAATCTTTGTCTATATATCCAGCTTCATGTGCTGATACTGTTGATATTGTTTTTGTGTCTATATCTAACACTCCACCTTGTGCATCATGCTCTTTTTTGTATAATTCTAATACTTCGTCCCATAATTTTTTTGTTTTTTCTGTTGTTCCTGTTAAGAAGCTTGCATCTCCAACATATGGTGTGTAATTTTTTTGTATGAAACTTCTTACATCTATTTGTCTTTTCCATTCCCCTTTGTTAAAACCATTCCATTGTTCAAATTCCATATTCATTACCTCCATTTTTATTATTACCAATCTTGTTGCTTTTTATCATTTTTCACCATTTTGTATTATAATTTTTATGTTGTTTTTTGTCAATGATTTTGGGCTTGTTTTTGAAATAAAATTAACCCAATTACTATCAGTCTATCTGATATCCGGACACTTTTTTAAAAATAAAAACCTAGACATATTACTTGTCTAAGTCTTTACCTTTCTTATTTTCGTTCTCTCTATATATTGAAAAAACATTCCTTCCTATATAATTATTGGTTTACAAAGAAATCCTCCTTTTGTTTATTTACACTAAACTATTGCTTAATCTATCTTATTATACCGCATTAGTAACATTATGTTGATTTTATGTAACCATCAATAATTTTACATTATCATTCAAAAACTCAATTAACAAACTTACAATATCATTAAAATCTATGTTTTTAGCATATTTAGTTTTATTACTATAATTATTCCAATTTTTATGTATTCTATCATTTATTAAAAGTTCATCTAATATTTTATTATAATCTTTTAAATATTCAGAAGATTCTCTCTGCAGAACTGTATTCTCTAATGCTTGTCTAAAAATATCTACATTAATATCATCATTTAATTTACTTAAAAAGAAATATATATCATAATAGTCTTTCATTCTTGCATTATATTTTCCTCTTCTTAAAATTGTTTCTATCTTTTCTGCTAGAATAGTTTCTATATTATAAGAATCAATATAGATTTTTTTGTCTTCAAATAAAGAATTGTATTCATAATTCAATTCTCTTGGAGTTATTTCATCACCTGTAGAAATATCAATTTCTAAAGCAACTTTTAAATTTTCAAGTTTCCCAACTAAATGATACTTATTTCCACCATATTCATCATCTTCTCTAATATCACTAATATTAACAATTTCAAATTTAACTTTATCATTAACATCTATTGCTAAAATTTCATTAAGAACCTCTAGCATTTTTTCTTTAGCAACATCTATTCCTTTTATCGAAACATCCATATCTCTTGTACTTCGACTTTCAATTCCAAGCATAGCCGAAAGAAGCAACCCTCCTTTCAAAATAAAATTGTTACAATATTGTGATACAGATATTCTTTCTAATATTCTTTCAAACATAAATCTTTGATATAGTTCAAGTTGTGTTAGTCCCGATTTACTTGCTATTTCTTTTGATTTTTCGAATAATTCGTTATAGTTTACCATTAAATTAGAACCTCCATTATATTTTCAAATTTTTTATGAACATTAAATATTTTCGAATATTCTTCTAATGTTGTTAAATCTTTGTTTTTTTGTTTAAAATAGTTTTTTATTATTTTATTATACAGTTCTAAATCAACTGCATTTGGATTTTTTAGTAAATCACAAATACAGCGCTCTGCATTATATATCTTTATATGATTACTATAAGGACTTTCTATTTCAGTAATTCCAATATTAAATTTTTCTTTTGAAACATAATATATATTTAAGTTTTCATTAATATTATTATGATTTATTGTTGTTACATCTATTTTATATGGTGCTCTATCACTTAAATTCATCAAATAACAAGCTGTATTGTATGAAAATACAATATTAGAGAATCTTTTTTGAAGAATATAAAATTCATCTTCTATTAAATTATTATCTATATAAATACCGTAAGCTACTTTTCTCAATATTTTTTGATTTATAAGTTCCGGTATTAAAGTTTTAGAAATACCAATGCTTTCAATTTCTTTTGTAGTTATATATCCATTACTATTTTTTAAAAATTTTTTCAATTCCTTAATTTCCATATTTTATACATCTCCTTACTTTTTCTCGTATATTTTATCATTTTTACGAGTAACTGTAAATATTTTTAACAAAATTTTTCATATAATAATCAAATACAAAGTAAGCGACTGATATCCGGACACTTTTTTAAAAATAAAAACCTAGACATATTACTTGTCTAAGTCTTTACCTTTCTTATTAAATCTCTATGTTATGCTATTATTGGTATGATTGTTGCTGAATCCGTTGTCACCTCTGATTTTTTTCGCAAATTAAAAGATGATTTTTCTCTTATTCATCTTGAGTCTATTGAACGTCGCTTTAGGAGTTTCTTCTGTTCTAATCTTTTCCCTCCTAATCAATATCACGTTATTTTCCTTGCCGATAGATGGTTCCCTCATATTAAAATTCTATCTCACATTCAATCTCTTCGGTTGCTTTTTCTACATCCGTGCTAAATCATTTTTTACTTTTTCTTTTTATAATTCTAGAGGCAAATTCATTACTCAACACCTTAGAGATATCAAGCCTGTTGCTCAACATTCTAAAGTTCTTAAAGATGTCTTTTTTACTCGCAGTTTATTTAAAACTAATATTGTTGTTCCTACTTACTCTAATCATCCAGATGACATCTGGTACTTAGTTACTAATGACAATACTTTTTATGCTACTAAAAATTACTCCTATCGTTTTGGCTCTATTGAATGTATTTTTAAATCTCAAAAATCTAATGTTTTTAAACTCGAATCCACTAATACCAAGCTTATTGAACATTTCATCTCACTATTCACTATTATGTGTGTTGCTCTTACTTGGCTTTCTATTATTGGTTCTGACTATACTAGAAATAAAAAAGGGTATCATATCAAAGTTCGTGATGTTCATCAGCGTAAAGGTAAAAAGCCTACTAGGCATTATTCTATTTTCAATCTTGGGCTTACTATTTTCAATTTGTGCTATTACAACTATGTAAACTTTACTTTAAAATTTAATTTCGTCCTCTACGACATCTAGAAATTCGTTTACCAGTTTTTAGGAGATTTTGCCTATCTCCTTTTCGTCATGCTTGGAATTGAAAAAACGTGAAAATTTTATAAAAATTTCACGTTTTTTCTATTATATGTCCCGGATTTTTTTACTATCAAATCCGCTTGTTTCCTGCTTTTCAGCAATTGTGTCCGGATATCAGTTTTTTATATTTAATTCTTTGTTTGAGCTCATTCTAGTTTTTCGCTACACAGGACTCAGAGCTACAATTAATAAAGTACTACACGAAAACCTAGGTCGTAGAGGAAATAGGTCGTACCGTCGATAGTAAGGCTGGCTGCCTGATTATAACTGCCAAAGCTGCCAAAATCGCCTCCTCGATAATCACAAGGATTGCTTGAATTATAAGTTTTTTCTAGTGTCCACTCCCATACATTTCCTGCCAAATCATATATTCCTTGTTTACTAAATGTATCACTTGCTCCTGTTGATAATAATATCTCTGCATTTTTACTCTTTTGTCCATATGCTCCATTTGTCCAATTTCCTAATTCGTCAGTATTAGTATCTATTATAGCATATTTCGAATTTGCATTTGTTATATTCCATAAA
>CAKPHD010000029.1 GCA_934155625.1 uncultured Clostridia bacterium | reverse complement strand
GAAATGCACCAGTAATAATAAAAGTAATCCAACGTGATAATCAAAGAAAAGATGAAATTCTATACAAAGAGGTAGTTTATAAATCTGGAAACAATGTAGAAGTTGGATTTGAAATAAAAACAACCAATGTAGATTATGCAATGATTGAATTTTATACAACACAAAATAGTAAACTAACAATAAATAAAATATATCTAAATGGAAAAGAAGAAATAGTAAATTACAAATATCTACCAAATGGGCTTATGAGATTAATTCAGACATTTAAATTAGAAAATATTAGTATTTCTGAAAGAATAAGTATGTATAAAAGTGGACTTCAGCTATTTGCAATGCATCCAATTGTTGGAAATGGGGCAAAAACATATGCTAATATGTATTCAAAGGTTCGTGAATATGGATATTCTACTATGGAAGTACACAGCTATTATTTAGACATAGTAATGGATTATGGAATAATAGGATTGATAATATGCTTATCAATTATTAGTTTAACTATATATAATTTTATAAAAAGAGAAGATAAAGAAAATATAGTAAAGAAGTCAATATTTTTTGGATGGTTATTGATTGCAGTTCATACAATAATTGACTTTGACCTTTCTTATTTATTAACAATAACTAATTTTTATATTTTAATTGCATTAATTTGTGAGGAAGATAAAAAAGTAAAATATAATTACAAATGGTTAGAGAATATAGTTGTTTTAGTTATCGGAATTATAGTATTGATGAGTATTTTTAGAATATATGGAAAAGAATTGTATAATCAAGAAAAATATGATGAAGCAATAAAATATATTCCATATTCAAAACAACTTGCTATGAAAAGAGCAAAAGCTGTAAAATTAGAAGATGAAAAAAGAGTAGATAATATAATAAGTTATTTATCAAGAGAAAAGAATGATGAGCAATTTGAATTGATAAAACAATTGTATGAATTGTCTAACAAATTAATTAATAATGGCAATTATGAAAGTGGGCAAAAGGGATTAAATAAAATAAAACAAATGATAGAAAATGATGAAATTTTAGTAAGACATGATGTTGTATTAAAAAAAGAATGGGAAAAATTTGAAAGTGAAATGGGTGAAGATGAAACTAGAAATATTGTTATCAACAATGAATAAAAATGGTAAAAAAGAAAACTTACAATTAATAAAAAAAATAAACGCTAAAACTAAAACTCTAACAATAAATCAAATTACAAAAGAAGAGATTAAGATGGAAGAAGATTTAGAATCTAATAACCGACTAATATCAGTAAAAGATAAAGGATTAAGCAAAAGTAGAAACATGGCAATTCAAAATGCAAATGGTGATATATGCATTATAGCAGATGATGATGTAAAATATGTGGATGATTTTGAAAATATAATAAAAAATGCATATAACAAATATAAAAACTATGATGTAATATGTTTTTATGTACAAAGTAATAAAGAGAGAAAAAATAAAAAAATACTTTCTTCTCAAATAGGAAAATTAAATGCAATGAAAATAAGATCTTTTGAGATAACATTTAAAAGAGAAAATATTTTAAAGAAAAATATTAAATTTAACGAAAATTTTGGGGCAGGAACATATTATGACAGAGGAGAAGAAACGATTTTTTTATGGGATTGTATAGAACAAGGACTAAAAATTAGATTTGTAAATAAAAAAATTGCAGAAGTTAATCATAAACAAAGCACATGGTTTGAAGGCTTTACAGAAGAATATTTTATAAAAGAAGGTAGAGTATTTTATGAACTTTCTAATAAATTTTACAAATTATTTATACTACAGTTTGCTATAAGAAAATATCATTTGTATAGAAAAAATATGAACATGTTTAAGGCGATAAAATTAATGTTGACAGGGGCAACAGATTTTAATTTAAGTATGGAATAATTGAAAAAAATGTGATAAAATACAAAAAGGTAAAAGAGAGGAAGGATAGCAAAAATGGCAGAAGCACAAGAACCAAAAAAAAGCAGAAAAATAGGGGATGTATTTAGTGACTACAAAACAAACAGTAATATAGGAGATGCAGTAATAACAAAGATGAACTTAATAAAGAAAATAAATACATTAGAATTAGGAATGAGTTCAGATGAATACATAGAAATAAAAGAAATCTGGTATTTTGAAAAATTCTTAAGAGAAAGATTTCAATTTGGTCAAGTGCATATGCTAGTAACATATCCAGAGGAAATTTATATAAAAAGAGTAGATGACGAATGGGAAAACTTGATATGTTATATGGCACACAAATATCCACTAATGAGGCCATTATTGCTATTAAAAAGTAAAGTTGAATTAACAGATAAAAATGTAAATGTATATATGCAAATAAAAGGTGCAGATTTTCTAAAAGCAAGAAAATTAGATAAAGAGCTAGAAAATGTAATATATAATTTATTTGGAAAAAAATATACTGTAAATATAGAAGAGAGAATTACAGAGCAAGAGATAAAAGCATTTCAAGAGAAAACAAAAGAGATTGAAGAACAGGCAGTGCATGAAGCAATGAGGGGGATGGCAATAAGAACACATCAAGAAGAGCAATATAATAATGGAGCAGAAACGCAAGACGGACCTCAAATACCTCAAATGCTAGAGAATATGTCAGGTGGAGAAATGCCACCAATTCCAGGTGGCCCATATAATGATGCTGATTATGCTATGCCACCAGTAGATGAAAATGGATATGTGCCAGAGATGGAACTTCCACAAGCTGAAAATATTATATTTGGAAAGGCATCAAGAGCAAAAGAAAAGAAATTAAAAATAAAAGAGATTGATGCAAATTCAGGAAGAATAACATTAGAAGGTAGAATTGTAAATAGTGAATGTAGAGAAACAAAAACAGGAAAAGGAATGTTAATATTCGAAATTTATGATGGAACAGGAGTTATTACTTGTAAATCATTTGCAGAAGATGGGGCAAAAGGAAATGAGATACTAGAAAAAATGAAATCAGCTAAAGCTATAAAAACAACAGGAAAAGCAGGGCTAGATGCATATGCTGGAGATATCACAGTAATGGCAAATATTATAGCAGAAATAAGTGACGAAGGATTGCCACCAATTCCAGAAGAAGATGAAAGTTCACCATTAATTTTAGGTTCAGCGCCAATAATAAAAGATCCATTAGTAAAAATTGCAGATTTAAATCCTGAATCAGGAAGTGTTTGCATAGATGGTGAAATTCAAGCAATGGAAGACAAGGAAACTAAATCAGGAAAAGTAATTGTAAGTATAGATATATATGATGGAACAAGTACAATGACATGTAAAGCATTTTTACCAGGAAATAATGCTAAAAAAATTATAAAACGTTTAAAATCAGCACCAGCGATTAAATTAGCAGGAAAAGCTCAAATGGATGCATTTTCAAATGAGTTAACGGTAATGGCAAATACAATTATAGTATCAGAGCCAAAGCCAAAAACAGTCAGAATGGATAATGCAGAAGTTAAGAGAGTAGAATTACACATGCACACTAAAATGAGCGCAATGGATGCAATGACATCAGCAACAGATTTGGTAAAAAGAGCTATGAAATGGGGAATGAAATCAATAGCAATTACAGACCACGGAGTTGTACAAGCATTCCCGGAAGCATATCACTTACTTGGAAGAGATAATCAAGATATGAAAGTTATTTATGGTGTAGAGGCATATTTAGCACCAGATAAAGAAAATTCAGTAACAAATGCCAAAGATCAGCCATTAGATACAACATATTGTGTATTAGACTTAGAAACAACAGGTTTTTCCGCAGTTACAGAAAAAATAACAGAAGTAGGAATAATGAAGGTTAAAGATGGAGAGGTAATAGACGAATTTAGTTGTTTTGTAAATCCAGAAAAGCCAATTCCACAAAGAGTTGTAGATGTAACTCACATTACAGATGATATGGTAAAAGATGCAGAAACAATAGATAAGGTATTTCCTAAAGTATTAGAATTTTTAGGGGATTCAATAATTGTTGCACATAATGCCAAGTTTGATGTTGGATTCTTAAAACAAAATGCAAAAGTTTTAGGATATGAATTTGATTATACAGTTCTTGATACTTTAACACTTGCTAAAGATGTATTTCCAAATATGAAAAAATACAAATTAGGCAAAATTGCAGATGAATTAGGAATAAAAGTAGAAGTAGCACATAGAGCATTAGATGATGTTGATACAACAGTAAAAGTATTTAATGTAATGCTAGATAAATTAAGAGATAGAGGCGTTACAAAAGTTGAAGAAATTGATACAATTGGAAGAGATGAAAATGCTAAAAAAGAAGAATACAAAAAATTGAATACATATCATGCAATAATTTTAGCAAAAAATTATATAGGATTAAGAAATCTTTACAAATTAGTATCATTATCACATTTACACTATTTTTATAAAAGACCACGTATCTTAAAAAGTTTGTATAAAAAATATTCAGAAGGTCTAATATTAGGTAGTGCGTGTGAAGCGGGAGAATTATATCAAGCAATTGAGCTTGGAAAATCTGACGAAGAAATAGAAAATATAGCAAGGGATTATGATTACCTAGAAATTCAACCAATAGGAAATAATGACTTCTTAGTAAGAAATGGAGTAGTTCCAGATAGAGAATATCTAAAAGATATAAATAGAAAAATTGTAGCATTAGGAGAAAAACTAAATAAGCTAGTTGTTGCAACATGTGATGTTCACTTTATGGATCCACAAGACGAAGTATATAGACGTATATTAGAAGCGGGGCAAGGATATAAAGATGCTGATGAACAAGCTCCACTATATTTGAGAACAACTGAAGAAATGCTTAAAGAATTCGAATATTTAGGAGAAGAAAAAGCATACGAAGTAGTAGTAACAAATACAAACAAAGTTGCAGATATGTGTGACAGAATAGATCCAATATCACCTGAAAAATGTCCGCCACATATTCCAGGATGTGAAGAAGACATCAAAAATATTGCATATAAAAAAGCACATGAACTATATGGAGATCCATTGCCAGAGATTGTACAAACTAGATTAGATAAAGAACTAAACTCAATAATTAGTAATGGATATTCTGTAATGTACATTATAGCTCAAAAATTGGTATGGAAATCAAATGAAGATGGCTATATTGTAGGTTCAAGAGGTTCAGTAGGTTCATCACTTGTAGCATTTATGACAGGTATAACAGAAGTAAACTCTTTAAAACCACATTACAGATGCCCTAATTGTAAATATTCAGAATTTGAAGATTATGGAGTAGGAAATGGATTTGATTTGCCAGATAAAGACTGCCCTAAATGTGGCACCAAAATGGCAAAAGACGGAATGGATATACCATTTGAAACATTCTTAGGATTTAATGGAGACAAAGAGCCAGATATAGACTTAAACTTCTCAGGAGAATATCAGGCAAAAGCACACAAATATACAGAAGTAATATTTGGAAAAGGAACATGCTTTAAAGCAGGGACAGTAGGTACAGTTGCAGAAAAAACTGCATTTGGTTATGTAAAAAAATATTTTGAAGAAAGAAACATACCAGTAAATAAAGCAGAAATTGCAAGACTATCAATGGGATGTACGGGAATAAAAAGAACTACCGGACAGCATCCGGGAGGAATTATAGTAGTACCAAAAGGAAGAGAAATATATGAATTTACACCAGTACAGCATCCAGCAGATGATCCGAATTCAGATATTATAACAACACATTTTGACTATCACTCAATAGATGGAAACTTATTAAAACTAGATATACTAGGACACGACGATCCGACGGTAATTCGTATGTTGCAAGATATTACAGGTATAGCACCAACAGAAATACCGTTAGATGATAAAGAAACAATGTCAATATTCAATTCAACAGAAGCACTAGGAGTAACACCTGAGCAAATTCATTCAGAAGTAGGAACATTTGGAATACCTGAATATGGAACAAAATTTGCAAGAGGCATGCTTATGGATACACATCCAACAACATTTGACGAGTTAATACGTTTATCAGGATTGTCGCATGGTACAGATGTATGGCTAGGAAATGCACAAACATTGATAGAACAAGGAATAGTAACATTGCAACAAGCAATATGTTGTAGGGATGATATAATGATATATCTAATTCAAAAAGGATTACCACCAGATAAAGCATTCAAGATAATGGAATCAGTACGTAAAGGAAAAGTAGCAAAAGGCAAAGAGCCAAAATGGAAAGATGAATATATTCCATTAATGAAAGAACATGATGTACCAGAATGGTATATAAAATCATGTGAAAAAATCAAGTACATGTTCCCAAAGGCTCATGCAGCAGCATATGTAACAAATGCTTTCAGAATAGCATGGTTCAAAGTACATATTCCACTAGCATATTATGCTGCATATTTTACAATAAGAGCAAAAGCATTTGATGCAGAAGTAATGATAAATGGAAAAGAAAAAGCAAAAAATAAAATGAAAGAAATAGACATGATGGGAAATAATGCAACACCAAAAGATAAAGATATGTATGATGATTTAGAAATAGTACTAGAAATGTATGAAAGAGGACTAAGATTTTTACCAATCGACTTATATAAATCACATGCAACAAAATTTCAAGTAGAAGGAGACAGTTTACGTCCACCGTTAAACAGTATAGCAGGACTTGGAAATGTTGCAGCAGAAAGCATTATGAAATCACGTGCAGACGAAAAATTCATGTCAATAGATGATATGAAAATTCGTGCAAAAATTGGAGATTCGGTAACAGAATTATTAAAGCAGTTTGGTTGTCTTGAAGGTATGAGTCAAAGTAATCAGTTAAGTTTATTTGGTTAGAGCGATTTGCACCGATGGGACCGGTTCTTATCGGTGCATTTTTATGTTTTTTGCACCGATAAGAACCGGTCCCATCGGTGCAATTTACTAAAGGAGGAGCTTATGTTAGAAAATAGCATTAAAATAGAAAAAATTTTTTCAATAAGAAATATCATAATATATTTAATAATAATTAATTTGATTGGTTTTTATATGATGTGGTCTGATAAAAGAAAGGCTAAATGGGGCAAATGGAGAATTCCTGAACAGACTCTTTTTATAGTTACTGCATTAGGTGGTGGAATTGGTACAATTGCTGGAATGTACACTTTCCACCATAAAACTAAGAAATTAAAATTTACAGTTGGATTGCCTACAATTTTAATATTAGAAATTATTTTAGTCGTATATTTAAAATTTTTCTAGTTACATAATAAAAAAATAATAAGCAAACAATTGTAAGGTTAAAAATTATCAACATTTAAATGTGAATAACCTGTGAAAAAAATATGACTGTTATGAGTTATTCACAGAGTTATCCACATTATCCACAGGGTGTGGATAAAATATTTGTAGAAATTTGGTAAACTATGTTGAATACATAATGTAAGAAAATAAGAAACTGAATACCCATTCAAAAAATAAAAAAAACTTGCATAAATAATAAGAAAATTATATAATAGCTATGTAAAAAAGGGACAAAACCAAAAGAAATAGGTGAAAAATATGAATAAAACCAAAAGAAAAATATTTGAAACATCAATGAAGTTATTTGCAGAAAAGGGATATGATGCAACAAGTATAGAAGAAATAACTGCTACAGTAGGAGTAGCAAAAGGAACGCTATATTATCATTTTTCTAGTAAAGAAGAGATATTTAATTTTTTAATTGAAGAAGGAATTAAATTATTACAAAATAGTGTTGATATAAAAACTGCAAAACATAGTAATTATATAGATAAAATTAAAGCAATAGTATTAATCCAAATAAAAATTGTTGCTAAATACGAAGATATAATAACAATAATTCTTAGTCAATTCTGGGGAAATGAAACGCGAAATAAAAAATGTCAAGATCATGTATATGATTACATTGGGCAAATAGAACAAATTGTAAAAGAGGGAATTGAAAAAGGAGAAATTAAACAAGGTGATGCTAGAGCAATAGCCTCAGAAATTTATGCATTAATATGTTCAACTTTAGTTTATAAAAAACGTGAGAATGAAAATATGGATGTAATGAAATTATATCATGAATATGAAAACACAGTAATTAACGGATTAAGAATAAAGTAATAATGAAAGGGGTAGCCAAATGGAAACCAGATCAAGAAAAATGAAATATACAGATTTAAAAGATATGTTAAAACAAACAGGTGAAGCTTATGGAGATAGACCTGCTTATGTTTTTAAAACAGAAGAAAAAGGAAAATTTAGAACAATAACACATAAAGAATTTAGGAATGAAATAAATGCACTTGGAACAGTTTTAATTAATATGGGACTAAAAGATAAGAGAATTGCTATTATTTCAGAAAATAGATATGAATGGGAACTTTCATATTTAGCTATTACATCAGGTGTAGGAATTGTAGTCCCACTAGATAAATCTTTACCAGATAATGAACTTGAAAGCCTAATACTACGTTCACAAGTAGAAGCTATTATATATTCTTCAAAATATGACACAATAATGGGAACATTAAGAGATAAAAAGAATACAAACTTAAAGTATTTTATATCAATGGATTTAGGAGAAAATACACAAGGCATCTATTCAGAAAAAGCATTAATAGAAAAAGGAAAAAAACTATTAAATGAAGGCGATTCAACATATTTGAATGCAGAAATTGATGCAGATAAAATGGGAATAATGTTATTCACATCTGGAACAACAGCAATGTCAAAAGCAGTAATGTTATCACATAAAAACTTAGTAACAAATGTAATGGATATAACTCAAAGATTTGATTTAACAGAAGAAGATAGATTTTTATCATTCTTACCATTACACCATGTATTTGAATGTACAGTAGGATTTTTATATCCAATATCTATTGGTGGTTCAATAGCATTCTGTGAAGGTGTAAAACATATGGCAGATAACATTAAAGAATTTGGTATAACAGCGATGATATCAGTTCCAGCAGTGTTTGATATAATTTACAGAAAAGTAATGAAAGCAATAGAGAAAAAAGGAAAGTTACAAAACTTAGAAAAAGGAAAGAAAATTTCTAATTTATTATTAAAAGTAAAAATAGATTTAAGAAAACAATTATTCAAAGAAGTACATGAAAGCTTAGGTCCAAAACTAAGATTAGTTGTAACAGGAGGAGCAGCACTTGATCCTGAAACAGAAAAGGGATTTAATGATTTAGGATTTGATGTTGAACAAGGATATGGATTAACAGAAACAGCACCAGTAATAGCAGCAGAAACACCAAAATGTAGAAGATTAGGCTCAATAGGAAAGAAATTTCCAAGTGTAGAAGTAAAAATTGACAATCCAGATGAAGAAGGCATAGGAGAGTTAATGGCAAAAGGTCCATCAATAATGTTAGGATATTACGAAAATGAAGAAGCAACAAAAGATGCGTTAGATGCAGATGGCTGGTTCCATACAGGAGATTTAGCAAGAATAGACAAAGATGGATTTATATACATATCAGGAAGAAAGAAAAGTGTAATTGTATTAAATAATGGTAAAAATGTATTCCCAGAAGAAATAGAAACATTATTAAACAAAGTAGAAGGAATAAAAGAATCATTTGTTTATGAGAAAAAAGAAGCTGATGGAGATGTAAAAGTTTGTGTAAAAATTGTTTACGACAAACAATTAATTAAAGAACTTTATAATATCGAAGGTGAAGAAAATATTAGAGAATTTTTATGGGAAAAAGTAAAAGATGTTAACAGATTAATGCCAAAATACAAATATGTTAGAGAAATGATTATTTCAGAAGAAGAATTAATTAAAACAACAACTTTAAAAATTAAGAGACATGAAGAAATGAAGAAAATTTTTGGAAAATAGAACGTTTGGGACCGGTTCTCAACGGTACAACTTTATGTTAAGTGTACCGCTAAGAACCGGTCCCATTGGTGCAATATTACAAAAATATTACAAATGTAACAAAAATGTAATACAAAAACACCTTCAAAAGTCTTGAGCTTTTACGGAAGTTGGAGTATAATAAAAAAGAATTTAATTATTTGACTACATAGGAAAAGGAGGAATTTGCATGTCTAGAAAATCAGGCATAGTAAATGTGAGAATGGTTATCACTGAAGAAAAAATACTATCCAATATAGATAAAGTACAAAAATTAATAAATCCAAAAAGTAAAAAGCAAATAGTTCAATTAGAAGATGATACTTATTTTAAAGATTTAATTGAATCTATAAAAGCTTATTTAATAGAATATCCAAAGAAGAAAAACTTTCCAGTTAATGTATATAAAGCAGCATATGGCTTAGTTGAATATGCTACTACACAATTTGAAGAAAATACTAAGAAAGTTGAAGAACTAATTAGACAAAGAGAAGAAAATATAGCTTTAGCAGGGACACTAAAAGAACTTGTTGATGCAGTAGAGTCAAGAGATTCAAAATGGAAAGAAAAAGTTGAAGAGAATAAAGAGTTATTTTCAGAAGATGTTATAGATACATTAAAATTAGTTGGAAAAGATAAAAGCAGAAGAAGTCAAAACTATAAAGATGCTATCAAATTATTAAATGCAAGAGTCAATAATTTAGAAACTAATTTGCATATAGAAATTGATTTAGAAAGAACAGAAGATAGATCAAAAGCATTAAGCTATATAGGAATTGAAGTTGCTGATGCATTAAAAGATATTCCAAGACCAGCTGATTTAATTATAGAAGAAACTGAAGAACAAGAAATAGAAGAAGTTCCTGTTCAAGAGACTCCAAAAGTTGAAAAAGTAGAGAAAGTAGCTAAAGCAACAAAGGCAGGTAGAAAGAAGAAAACTAATGTAGAGTTAGTTGAAGAAGTACTTGCAGAAGCAAATGAAGAAAAGGCAGAAACAGAAAAAGTTACTAATGTAAAAAAAGCTAAGACAACTAAAGCTAAATCAAAAGCTTCTAATAAACAAATAATTGAAGAAGATAAGAAAGAAATTGTTAAAGAAAAGAAAGTTTCTCAAGTAGTTGAAGTAGAAGAAAATGATGAAGAAGAATTACAAGCAATACAAGAATATGAAGAATCTGTTACATTTAACAAGAAACCTTCTTTATGGCAAAGAATTAAGAACAGTAAATTAGGAAGAGCAATTTCTTATGTATGTAAAATTAGAATTAGAATTGAATTACCAGATGCTTTACCAGAAGGTAGAGGCGAAGAATAGATTATAATGTAGGTTGTTACAATTTACAGCTAAGTTATATGAAGGTTTAAAAATTAATAATATATTGTTTTTGAAATACCGCGTAAGCGACCAAACGAGCTTGTGCGAGTGCGACACCAAGGTATAAAAAAACAATATATTATTAATTTTTTAAATATATATTAGTATAAAATGTGAATTGAAACCGGAATTCCATAAATTTTGAAGAAATTCTCGAAAAAACCTTGACAAAATACGGAAATCATATTAAAATATTTAATGTGCTCACAAATGAGCTACAAGATGGTGGATGTAGCGTAGTTGGTTAACGCGCCAGTTTGTGGCACTGGAGACCGTGGGTTCGAGTCCCATCTTCCACCCCATACTTTTATATAGTTATATTGGGCTGTAGCCAAGCGGTAAGGCACCAGACTTTGACTCTGGCATGCGCTAGTTCGAATCTAGCCAGCCCAACCAAAAATAAAAACTCTGAAAGGCTGAAAAAATCAGTATTTCACAGAGTTTTTTTATTATGTGATTAATGTAATAAATAGTAAAACTTGTTCTAACTGTCTATTGCATTAATTTCCAAAATTTGATAATATATATTAATAAGAAAGAGAGGTGGAATTAGTGGCAAGAGTAATAGTAGTAGGCGGAGGACCAGCAGGAATGATGGCTGCAATAACAGCAGCAGAAAACGGAAACGATGTAACAATAATAGAAAAAATGCCATCATTTGGAAGAAAATTATTAATAACAGGAAAAGGAAGATGTAATATAACAAGCTCATTATATATGAGTGAATTTATAAAAAACACACCAGGAAATGGTAGATTTTTATACAGTGCATTTCAAAATTATACAAACAAAGACATAATAGAATTCCTAAAAAAACAAGGACTAGAAGTAAAAGAAGAAAGAGGGAATAGAATATTTCCAGTAACAGATAAATCAATAGATGTGCTAAACTGCTTCAAAAAAAGAATAGACGAATTAAAAATAAAATATAAACTTGACACAAGAGTTGAAAAAATTTTAACAAAAAGTAATGAGGTTCTAGGAGTAAGAACAAATAAAGAAATAATCCAAACAGATAAAATAATATTAGCAACAGGAGGTAAGAGTTATCCATTAACAGGTTCAACAGGAGATGGATATAAAATAGCAAAAGATTTAGGACATATAATAACACCAATAAAGCCGTCATTAGTTCCATTAGAAGTTTATGAAAAAGAAGCATGCAAAAAATTGCAAGGATTAAGTTTAAGAAATGTAGGAATAAAAATAATTGATGGAGAACGAAAAAAACTAATATATGAAGACTTTGGAGAAATGGTATTTACACACTTTGGAATATCAGGACCAATAATTTTAAGTGCATCAGCACATTTAGCAAGATATAAAGACATAAATTATTTATTAAAAAAGAGATATGTAAATTTAAGTATAGATTTAAAACCAGCATTAACAGAAGAACAGTTAGATGATAGAATTTTGAGAGACTTTAAAGAATTTAAAAATAAACAATTTAAGCATAGTTTAGATAAGTTATTACCACAAAAACTAATACCTTTAATAATAGAACTATCAGGAATAGACGAAAACAAACGTGTAAATGAAATTACTAAAACAGAAAGAAGAAGATTAGGTCAATTATTAAAATGTTTTACAATTACTATAAAAGCATTTAGACCAGTGGAAGAAGCAATTATCACATCAGGTGGAGTTAATGTACGTGAAATTAACCCTAAAACTATGGAATCTAAACTAATAAAAGGGTTGTATTTTGCAGGAGAAATTATAGATGTTGATGCATATACAGGAGGCTTCAATTTACAAATTGCATATTCTACAGGGTATACCGCTGGGCTTGGTGTGTCAGAAGAATAAAGGAGAAAGATGGAAGAATTTATAACAATTTTAAATGACGAAATTGCAGAAATAGTAGAAAAAAAGTCAAAATTTATAGCAAATCTTATACATGTAGAAAGTATAGAAGAGGCAGAAAATAAGATAAAAGAAATAAAGAAGAAATATCATGATGCAAGGCATAATTGTGTGGCCTATAGAGTTTCAGAAGGTGGACAAATAGTAGAAAAATCAAGTGATGATGGTGAGCCTTCTGGAACTGCTGGTGGACCTATGTTAAATATTTTACAAAAAAATAATTTGTGTAATTTAGTAGTAATTGTAACAAGATATTTCGGTGGAATATTGCTTGGAACAGGTGGATTAGTACGAGCATATTCTGAAGCTACTCAGCAAGCAATAGAAAAAAGTACAAAAATAATGAAAGTACAAGGAGTAGAGATAGAAGTTGGACTAGATTATTCAAATTTAGAAATTTTTAAGTATTATTGTAAAAATAATGATATAAATATAAAAAACATAAATTATTCTGAAAATATTGTTTTAAAAATAGAAATGGAAAAAATTAGAAAAAATATTTTTTTAAAGGATATTGAAACAAAAAAACTTAATGTGCAGTATTTTCAAGTGATTGAAGAAAAATATATAAATAAAACTGTAGAAAAAAATAAATAAAATGGAAAAAAGTTCCAAAAAACTCTTGCAAAATTTTTTCTTAAGTATTATAATCGAAAATGTAAAAAATTTACAGTAGAAAAAATTTAGGAGGAACGAGCCATGAGAGAAAAGATTACAGTTTTAATAGCAGATGATAATCAGGAGTTTAGCATGACATTGGCTACTTATTTAAAAAATCAAGATGATATGATGATTGTAGGAAGGGCAAAAGATGGAAATGAGGCCTTAGATATGATATCAGAATTAATGCCTGACGTGGTGTTGCTTGATGTCATAATGCCACATTTAGATGGAATAGGAGTATTAGAGAAATTAAATATGATAAAAATGCCTAAAAAACCTATTTTTGTTATGTTGTCAGCAGTAGGACAAGACAAGATTACAAGAAGAGCGGTCGAATTAGGTGCAGAGTATTATGTCGTAAAACCATTTGATATTGAATTACTAATTACTAGAATCAGAGAATTAAAAAATTATAAACCAGAACAAAACAATAATTTTATTTCAAGAGATACAACCGTGCCAAAACAACAATATATTGAAATTTCAGGAGGTACAGCTAGAAAAGAAGATAATTTGGAAGCATTAGTTACAAATGTTATCCATGAAGTTGGTGTGCCTGCCCATATTAAGGGGTATCAATATTTGCGTGAGGCTATTATTATGGTTGTAAATGATATTGATGTCATTAATCAAATTACTAAAAGTTTATATCCAAAAATTGCAGATAAATTTACCACAACACCATCACGTGTAGAACGTGCAATACGCCATGCTATAGAAGTTGCATGGGGAAGAGGACAACAAGATGTTGTCGAAAATATATTTGGCTATACAATTTCAGCAGCCAAAGGAAAACCTACCAACTCAGAATTTATAGCAATGATTGCTGATAAGCTAAGGCTTGAATTAAAGAGTGCGTAAAAATTCTAAAATATATTAGAACTTATTTAGATTCTTTTGTACTTGAAAATTAGTGATAGTTATGATATTATAACATCCGAAAGGAAGATACAAATGAAAGAAAATAGGATACTAATGCAATATTTTGAATGGTACTTAAAACCGGAAGATAAGTTATGGCAAAAGGTATCAAAAGAAGCAAAAGAACTAAAAAAAGTAGGAATAACAGATGTATGGTTGCCACCAGCATACAAATGTGCAGGAGGTAAATTTGATGCAGGATATGCAGTTTATGACTTATATGATTTAGGAGAATTTGACCAAAAAGGAAGTATAGAAACAAAATATGGAACAAAGGATGAATATTTGCAAGCAATAAAAGATTTACATGCAAATGACATAAAAGTATATGCAGACATAGTATTAAACCATAAAATAGGGGCAGATGAAGCAGAAACAGTATATGCAAGTGAAGAAGAGAGTGATAATAGAAATATTGATACAACATTACCAACAAAAATAAAAGCTTGGACAGTATACAATTTTGCAGGTAGAAATAATAAATATTCAGATTTTAAATGGAATTATAAACATTTTAATGGAACAGACTGGGATGAAAGTGGAAGAAAAAATGGAATATTTAGATTTAGTGGAAAGCACTGGGACCAAAGTGTTGATAAGGAAAATGGAAACTATGATTATTTAATGGGAGCAGATATAGATTTTAATAACCCAGAAGTTGTAGAAGAACTAAACAAATGGGGAAAATGGTATTTAGATTTTACAGAAGTAGATAGTTTCAGACTAGATGCTGTAAAGCATATAAAATCAGGATTTATGGCTGATTGGATTAGAAAAATGAAAGAAACAAGACCAGATTTACAATGTGTAGGAGAATATTGGAACAGAAATATAGATACTTTAAAAAAATATATTGATAATACCAATTCAACAATTCCATTATTTGATGTTGCATTACACTATAATTTTTATGAAGCATCTAATTGTGATGGAAACTTTGATTTTGCAAGAATATTTGAAAATACACTTGTAAAAGAAATGCCAAGTTTAGCAGTAACATTTGTAGATAATCATGATACAGAGCCAGGTCAAGCATTATTTTCATGGATACCAGATTGGTTTAAACCATTAGCATATGCGTTAATTTTATTAAGAAAAGAAGGTTTACCTTGCATATTCTATGGAGATTATTATGGTATTCCAAGTCAAAATGTATGTGCAAAAAAAGATATGTTAGATAATTTAATGCAATTAAGAACTAACTATGCTTATGGAGAACAAATTGATTATTTTGACGATCATGATATTATTGCTTGGATTAGAACTGGTGATGACGAACATCTTGGTTCAGGTTTAGTTGTTATTATGAGTGATGGACCTGGTGGTGGAAAAACAATGAATGTAGGAAAGAGATTAGCCAATTCTACATTTTATGATTATACTGGAAATGTGCAAGAAACAGTATATGTAGACAATGAAGGAAACGGAATATTCTATTGTAATAGTGGTAGTGTTTCAGTTTGGGTACGAAAACAAGATAATATGTAAAATATAAGTAGGAGTTTATGGTGAAGTTTTTACAATTTTACCAGGAACTCCTACTATTGTTACATTTGAAGGAACATTTTTTAAGATAACTGCATTAGCACCAATTTTTACATTATTTCCAATAACAATATTACCAAGAATTTTAGCTCCTGAACCAATAAAAACGTTGTTACCAATTGTAGGGTGGCGTTTTCCTTTTTCTTTTCCAGTTCCGCCAAGTGTAACTCCATGAAATAATGTTACATCATTTCCAACAATTGCAGTTTCACCGATGACAACTCCTGTGCCATGATCTATAAATAGTCTTTTTCCAATTGTTGCTCCTGGATGTATTTCGATTCCTGTTTTTCTTTTGGCTTTTTCACTTATATATCTGGCTAAAATAAGATGCTTGCGCTCATAAAAATAATGTGATATTTTGTAATAGATTAATGCTTTAAATGATGGACAAAGTAAGACTTCAAATGGTTTGCTTATTGATGGGTCTTTTTCCATTACGGTTCTTATTTGTTCTTTTATATATTTAAACATAATATCACTCCTTTATATATTGTATTATATTAATGAGTGATAGAATCTGTGATTTTTTGTTGTTATATATTAAGAGTTATAGTTTATAGTATATTTAGAAATTAATAATATATTGTTTTTTTATACCTTGGTGTCGCAATCTACTTATAAAAAATAATATGTAGATTGCTCCATATCGCATTCGCTTCGCTCATTTGGTCGCTTACGCGGTATTTCAAAAACAATATATTATTAATTTTCTAAAATTTATATAATTTAATTAGAAATTGTAAAGATTAATATATCAATAAAAAATATTTACCTTAAATTATAGACTTTTGACGATTTTTTATGTTATAATGATTATATAATATGCGGGTGTAGTTTAGTGGTAGAATCCCATGCTTCCGACCTGGTGGCCCGAGTTCGATTCTCGGTACCCGCTCCACTTTATAACAGCTTACGAAACAATAAAGTTTCGTAAGTTGTTTTTTGTATAAAAATGACAGAGTTAAATAAATTATATTAAAAAGCATTGATAAAAATTTATAAGTATAATAAAATGTAAAAAACATATTAATTAAACTGAAAACGGAGAAAATCAATGAATGAATATTTTGAAAATTTAAATGAAACAATAAAAGAATATTTTAAAGTGTTATCAGAAGAAATACCAGATTTTTTATATGATTACATAAATACACCTGCAATGCAAAGAATAGGAAAAATTGGTTGTGGATGTGGAACAGACTATACAAAAATATTTAATAATAAGTTTTTTTATTCAAATTTAGACCATAGCATAGGAGTGGCTTTAATTATTTGGAACTTTACAAAAGATAAAAGGCAAACAATTGCCGGACTATTTCATGATATTAGTACTCCTGTATTTAAACATTGTATTGACTTTATGAATGGAGATCATGAAACACAAGAATCTACTGAAGAGCTAACAACATATATGATAAAAAATTCAAAAGAAATAATGGAGTTACTAGAAAGAGATAACATAAAAGTAAATGAAGTAGATGATTATCATATATATCCAATAGCAGATAATGACACACCAAAATTATCAGCAGATAGATTAGAATATACTTTTACAAATGGGTTATATTTTAAGAATGTTTGGGATGTCACCAAAATTAAGAAAATTTATTCTAATATCGAAATACAAATAAATGAAGATGGTGTTCAAGAATTAGGTTTTAAAAATAAAAATATAGCAGAAGACTTTATAGATGGTGCAAGTAAATTGTGGCCATTATGGGTATCAAATGAAGATAAATTAGTAATGCAATTTTTTGCTGATATTGTAAAGAAGATGTCTGAAGAAAATCTTCTAACCAAAAAGGATTTATATACTTTATCTGAAAAAGAAGTTGTAGAAAAAATAGAAAATTGTTCTAATGAAAAAATTTCAAAGTGTTTTAAATTATTTAGAAATTCAACAAAAATATCAGAAAGTGATTATCCTGTTTTTGATAAATATTGTGTTAGTATAACTGCTAAAAGAAGATATATAGTTCCATTAATAGAATATGATAATTCTTATAAAAGAATAAATGACATTTCTGACTTTGCTAAGGAAAAAATAGATGATTATTTAAAATTTAAAACTAAAAAATATGCATATTTAGATTTTGAATTTTAATTAAATTATACTATAAAATTATTATTTTAACTATATTGGTCAATTAACATTTCTGAAAATTAGTGTATTGAATTTTATGTAAAATTGTGCTATAATATAATTATAATAATCGCAAATTGCGAGAATTGAAAGGAGAATTTTTTATGAAGGTTATAAAGAAAGGCAAAGAAATCAAAAATACTATGCGGGTAATATGTAAGACATGTGAGGCAGAATTGGAAATACAGGCAAATGACTTGAAAGAGTCACAAGGCGACGGTCCAATTTACCCTACAACATACTCATACATATGTCCGTGTTGTAGAAGAGAGAATATTCTTGGATACAACGACCTGTCAGAGGAAATTCGATTTGACCTTCTCAAATAGGTCAAAGAATGGCCACCCTCAATAAGATTTAATGAGGGTGGTTGATTCGTTTATATAATAAGGAAAAAAGTGCAATACTTTATAATAATTTTTTATATAGGTATATAGGACATTCAGTAGGCCATAAACTTAAAGCAGGGGAATTTAGATGAAAAAGAAAATAAATATAATAATAGTACTAATGATAATAACAGTACTATTATTTTTTATCTTTATACACAAATCTAAATCATTGGCAATAGAACTATCTAAAAATAGTTCATTATCAGCAGAATTAATTGATAAAGTAGCAACAATAACAAAAAGCGAAGAAAAGGTAGCATATTTAACATTTGATGATGGGCCAACAACGTCAGTAACGCCAAAGATTTTAGACATATTAAAATCAGAAGATGTAAAGGCAACATTTTTTGTAATTGGAAAATATGTAGATAGACATCCAGAAATAGTAAGAAGAGAATATGAAGAAGGACATTATATTGCAAATCATGGATATGATCATGATAATTCAGTATTATATAAAAGTAATGAAAACTTTCGAAATGAAGTAGAAAAAACAGATATAGCAATAGGAAAAGCAATAGGTGTAGATGATTATTGTTCACATATTTTTAGATTTCCCAATGGGTTCATGTCGCCGGCTAATAAGTCTAGAAAAAAAGAGGCATTAAAAATTTTAGAAGAAATGCAATATACATATGTGGATTGGAATTGCTTAAATAATGATTCTGTAAAAAAATATTCTAAACAGGAGTTGTTAAATAATTTGAAAAAAACATCAAAAAATAAAGGGGCACTAGTTGTATTAATGCATGATACAAAAGATGTAAGCGATTCTTCTAAAATATTAAAAGAGTCAATTGAATATTTAAAATCTGAAGGGTATGAGTTTAAGAATTTTTATGATTTGCTACAATAAAACAGTGACTAATTAAGAGTCACTGTTTTTCCTTTTAAATAATTTAAAATTCTACTATCTGTTTTAAAATTAAAAGTTAATTCACAAGCTGTAAGTTGTTGATATTTAAAACCAAAATCTTTATTAACAGTATTAATGCCATATTTTCCATCACCAATAATTGGATAGCCTATATGGGCCAAATGAGCTCGAATTTGGTGCGTTTTACCGGTTTCTATTTGAACTTCTAATAAAGCGGAATTATTTTTATATTCTTTTATAACTGTATAAGAAGTAATAATTTTACTGTAGCCTGTTTTAAAGGTATCAGAAATATACACCATTGATTTTTTGTTATCTTTAAATAGATAAGCTTCAAGTCGAGCTTTTTTTATTTTGGGAATACCATATACTAAGGCTAAATATTTTTTTTCGATTTCGTGTTTTTTAAATTTATCAAATAAAATATTTAAAGCAATATCATTTTTGGCAAATAAAACAAGCCCATTTGTATTTCTATCTAATCTATGACATGGCATAGGCAAAAAAGCATTGTTAAAGTATTTTGAATGAACGATACTTGTTAAACTGTTATTGCCAGTAACTTCTAGATTAGCAGGTTTGTTTATAATTAAAATATTTTCATCTTCAAAAATAATATCTAATTCAACATTTGGATAAAGCATATTATCTGCAATATATACAAGTATTTCATTTCCTTCATATATAGAACAATCTTTGTTAATTCGTTTTCCATCAATTTTTATATCTTTTTGTCTTAAAGCTTTGTATAACATATTGGGTGATAAATGAGGAAATGAATCTAATATAAATTTTGTTAATTTTTTATTATCATATTTTTGTGGTACTATTAATTTTTTCATAATCAAGTCCTTTTTTATAATTATTTTAGATTTATTTCATAAATTGATAATATATTGTTTTTTATACTTTGGTGTCGCAATCTTCATAATAAGAAAACTAGTACGTAGATTGCTCCATATCGCATTCGCAAATGCTCATTTGATCGCTTACGCGGTATTTCAAAACAATATATTATTAATTTATGAAATATATAATTAAGAATAACATAATTTACGTATTTCTTCAATGAAGAATATAGAAAAAAAGAGAAAAAACGAATAAAATGCAGGAAAAATGAGCAAAATATGTATGAATAACCATATAAAAACAGCTAAAAAAGGTTAAAAACAGTTAAAAACGGCTGAAGAGGGATACTAGATTTGCTAAAATAGTATAAATATGGTATAATATTACTTGTCGCGTTAAAAAGGAGAGTGTATATTATTTTTAAAAGAGCAATAAAATACTATACTAAAGAAAGTTGCAAACTTTTTAGCATAATGGCAGTAGCATTGGTTATAATACTAGCGATAATTTTATTAAAATATAAACCAAGCTATAAAGTAACTTTATCAGGACAAGAAATAGGTTATGTAGATAATGAAGCAGAATTAGAAGAAAGAATACAACAAGAAATTATAGACATGGAAGGTAAAAATATTGATTTTGTTTCATTAGATGATATGCCAAATTATGAATTTAAATTAGTAAACAGAAATCAAGAAACGAATGAAGAAGAAATAATGTTAGCATTAAAAGAAAATGCCAGAATAGTGTATAAATATTATGCAGTAATATTGAATGAAGAGACTGTAGGGTTAGTAGACAATATGGAGGAAGCTGAACAAGCTATAAATCAAATAAAAGAAGAGCATAAAGATGATGAAGTAAATTTAGAATTAAGTGTAACAGAAAACTATACAGAAAATATTAATGATATTAGTATAGAAACAGTACAAGTTGCACAAGCACAAGTTGAAGGAAAAGTTTCAAAACTTGTAGCAGAAGGACAAGCCCAAAAAGAGGAAGAAGAGAAAAACAAATATCCAAATGTAAATGGAGTACTTTTAGCAGTTACTCCAGTAAGTGGAACAATAACTTCCAGATTTGGAGTATCTAGTAGTATAAGATCTGGTGCACATACAGGAACTGATATAGCAGCACCAACAGGAACACCAATTAAAGCTGTTGCTTCTGGTACTGTAGCGTTTGCAGAAAAAAGTGGACCATATGGGAATTTAATAAAAATTACACATGAAAATGGTGTAGAAACATGGTATGGACATTGCAGTAAATTATATGCGACAGTTGGACAAAAAGTAGAGGCAGGAGATATTATAGCAGCAGTTGGTTCAACAGGAAATTCAACAGGACCACATTTACATTTAGAAATAAGAATTGATGGAACTGCAATAAATCCACAAAATTATTTATATAAATAAAAAAGAAAAGTTATCAAAGTGAAGAGTCACTTTTGATAACTTTTTTTATATTATTCAACTGTTACAGATTTTGCTAGATTTCTAGGTTTATCAACATCTAGACCTTTTTCTTTTGAAATATAGTAAGATAGTAATTGTAAAGGTACAATTGCTAAAATAGGAGATAGTAAACAATTAGTATCTGGTACTGTAATAACAGTATCAAAACTATTAGTTGGTAATGTTTGATTAGTAATAACTAGTGTTTTAGCACCACGAGTAATAACTTCTTGAATATTGCTAATTGTTTTTTCAACTAAATTTTTATCTGTAATAATACTTATAACAGTTATTCCATTTTCTATTAATGCAATAGGGCCATGTTTTAATTCTCCTGCTGCATAAGCTTCTGAATGAATATAAGATATTTCTTTTAGCTTTAATGAGCCTTCTAATGCAGTAGTATAGTCAACACCTCTACCTAAGAAAAATATATCTTTTTCTTGATAGATTTGTTTTGCAAATTCTTCAATTCGTTTAGTACATTTTAAAGCGTTCTCGATTTTTGAAGGTAATGCTAAAATCTCAGTTTTTATATTTTTGAGCTGTAGTTCAGGTGTACTTTCTAGAATTTCTGCAAAGTATACAGCTAAAATATTTAATAATACGACTTGAGAAGTATAGGCTTTTGTTGAGGCTACTGCTATTTCTGGACCTGCATGTGTATATATACAATAATCAGCTTCTCTTGTAATAGAGCTTCCAATAACATTAGAAATTGCTAATGTAGTAGCTCCTTTTGATTTTGATAATTTTAATGCTGCTATTGTATCAGCAGTTTATCATGATTTAGAAATGTAGATACATAAAGTATTTTTATCAATAATAGGATTTCTATATCTAAATTCTGATGCAATATCAACTGTTACAGGAATGTGACAAAGTTTTTCAATTGCTGATTTTCCAGAAAGTCCAGCATGCATTGCTGTACCACATGCAACTATATAGATTTTATTTATAGATGATAAAAATTCTTTTGTGAATTTTAAATCATCAAAGTTACAAGA
>CAKPHD010000028.1 GCA_934155625.1 uncultured Clostridia bacterium | reverse complement strand
GTATAATATAAGTACAATATAGAGAGTTATTTGAAGTGGACAATTGTGCCATCCACACACCCTAGAGGTCAAAAGAGATGCAGGAATTGGCACACCTGCCAAATAACCAGAACTAAAGGAGCTATGGAAACATAGCTCTAATTTTATTGATAAAATCGATATGTAACTTTTTTGTAAAAACAATTTACAAGCTCCGTTTATTATGGTATATTAAAAAAGTAAGAGTCATAATAAAAGGAGGACAAATTAATGACACAAGCAGACGAAAACTTTATAAAAACATGTAAAGAAATATTAAAAAATGGATATTCATCAGAAGGCACAAATGTAAGAACAAGATGGGAAGATGGAACAGAAGCAAATTACTATTCAATAGTAGGAGTACAAAATAAATATGACTTAGAAAAAGAATTTCCAATGATAACACTTAGAAATAACAGCAAAACAATCAAAAATGCAATAGACGAAATATTATGGATATGGCAAAAAAAATCAAATAAGATTAGTGAACTAAATTCACACATATGGGACCAATGGGCAGGAGAAGATGGAACAATAGGAAAAGCATATGGATATCAATTAGCTAAGAAATATGAATTTAAAACAAAAGACGGAATAAAAGAAATGGACCAAGTTGACTATGTATTATACTTATTAAAAAATGATCCATCAAGCCGTAGAATAATGACAAACTTATTCAATCATCAAGAATTAAAAGATATGAACTTAGAACCATGTGCATATGGAACACAATGGTTAGTAAAAGAAGGAAAATTACACTTGATATTAAATCAACGTTCACAAGATATGTTAACAGCAAATGGATGGAATGTAATGCAATATGCAACATTACAATGTATGTTTGCACAAGTTGCAGGACTAAAACCAGGAACATTAACACATAATATTGGAGATTGTCATATATATGATAGACATGTTCCATTAGTAAAAAAATTATTAGAAGCAAAACCAGTAGAATGTCAACCTAAATTAGTCATTAATAATCAAACAAAAGACTTCTACGAATTCAAAGTAGAAGATTTTGAAATAAAAGATTATGATTACAATAAAGAAGTAAAAATTGGTAAAATACCAGTAGCAAAATAAAGGAGTGCAAATAAAATGTTAAGTATTATAGTAGCAAAAGCAAAAAATAATATAATTGGAAAAGATAATAAATTATTATGGCATATACCAGATGATTTAAGAAGATTTAAAGAATTGACAACAAATCACAATATAATAATGGGAAGAAAAACATTCGAATCAATCGGAAGAATACTTCCAAATAGAAAACATATTATATTTAGTCAAAATCCAGACTTTAAAATAGAAAATGAAAATATAGAAATAGTTCATTCAATGTTACAAATTCAACAATACATAGAAGACGAAAATGAAAACTTTGTAATAGGCGGAGCTATGATATACAATTTATTAATGCCATATGTAACAAAAATGTATGTTACAGAAATAGATAAAGATTTTGAAGGAGACACAGTTTTTCCAAGAATAAATCCAGATATATGGCAAGAAATTAGCAGAGAAGAAGGACCAAAAGACGAAGAAAATGATTTTAAATATGAATATGTAGTTTATAAAAGAAAATAAATAAGATTTATAGCTTTGGGTAAAATATAAAAAAGGAGATTTTTTATGTTTAAACCTAAAGCTATTTATTTTGAAAAAGAAATTGTAAATTACCCATTAGGACAACAGCTAATGGAACAATATAAAGAAACACCAAAGATAGAAATCGAGAATCACAATAATATAGAAGAAATGAGAAAAAAGCAAAATTCAGAATTTGCAAATATGAAAAGCAATTTAATAATAGGAGTACGAAAGACACATAAATTTGTGGAAAATCATAAAACATCAGATTATTTGGTACCATATACATCGTCTGGATGTACTGCAATGTGCATGTATTGTTATTTAGTATGTAATTACAACAAATGTGCATATTTAAGGTTGTTTGTAAACAGAGAGCAGATGCTAGAAAAAATAATAAAAACAGCACAAAAGAGTGAAAAACAATTAACATTTGAGATAGGAAGTAATAGTGACTTAATATTAGAAAATACAATTACAGGAAACTTAGTATGGACAATAGAAAATTTTGCAAATACAGAAAAAGGATTTTTAACACTACCAACGAAATTTGATATGGTAGATGATATATTACCATTGAAACATAATGGGAGAATAGTTATTAGAATGAGTGTAAATCCGGAAGAAATTATAAATAAAGTAGAATTTGGAACATCAAGATTAAAAGGAAGAATAGAGGCAATAAATAAATTAGCAGAAGCGGAATATAAAATAGGAATATTAATAGCCCCTGTAATATTAGTAGAAAATTGGCAACAATTGTATTCGGAACTGATTCAAACTCTAAGTACTGAGTTATCAGAAAAAGCAAGAAGAATAGCATTTTTTGAAATAATATTTATGACATATAGCTATGTTCATACAAAAATAAATGAAGAGGCATTTCCAAATGCAATAAATTTATATGATAAAGAAATTATGACAGGAAGAGGAAATGGAAAATATGGATATAAAGAAAAAAATAGAAGAGAAGCGGAAATCTTGTTGAGGGATAAAATGCATAAATATTTTCCTAATAATAGAATCGAATACGTGGTTTAGTACTTGACATTAAAACAAAATAATAATATACTTTAAGCAGGCTTTGGAAGGAGTTTCCAAGCTTGCTATTTATGTTTTTAAACATAAATAATAAAAACAAAAAGGAGGCTAAATTCAATGAATAACTTAATTGAAATTAGATGGCATGGAAGAGGCGGCCAAGGTGCAAAAACAGCTTCATTATTATTAGCAGATGCAGCATTTAATACTGGTAAATATATTCAAGGATTTCCAGAATATGGACCAGAAAGAATGGGAGCACCAATAACAGCATATAACAGAATAAGTGATACACCAATAACAATACATAGTAACATATATGAACCTGATTATGTAGTAGTTGTAGATGACACACTATTAACATCAGTACCTGTTACAGCAGGGCTAAAAAAAGAAGGGGCAATAGTAATAAACACAACTAAAACACCAGAACAATTAAAAGGATTATTAAAAGGATATGAAGGTGCTGTATATACAATTGATGCTAGAAAAGTATCAGAAGAAGCTCTTGGAAAATATTTCCCTAATACACCAATGCTTGCAGCAATTGTAAAAGTTGCAGGTGTTATGACAGATGAAGAATTACTTGAAGATATGAAAACTTCATTTAAACATAAATTTGCTAAAAAGCCAGAAGTAATAGATGGAAATATGAAAGCATTAGAATTAGCATTAAAAGAAGTTACTAAAATACAATAAATCAAAAGGAGGAAAATCAAAATGACAGAAATAAATCCAAAGACACCTATGGAAAAATTAACAATAGGTGGAAATATATATTGTGCAGGAAATGCAAAAGAATTTAAAACTGGAGATTGGAGAAGCATGAAACCAATTTGGATAGAAGAAAAGTGTAAACAATGTGGATTATGCTTCCCTGTATGTCCAGACAATTCAATTCCTGTAGGAAAAGATTTAAACAGAGGAGAATTTAATTATGATTATTGCAAAGGATGTGGAGTTTGTGCTAAGGCATGTCCTTTTAATGCAATAGAGATGAAAGAGGAGGGTGTTGAATAATGAGTATAAGAGAAAGATTAAGTGGAAACGAAGCAACAGCAATAGCAATGAAACAAATCAATCCAGACGTAGTTGCAGCATTTCCAATAACACCATCAACAGAGATACCACAATATTTTTCTACATTTGTTGCAAATGGAGATGTAGATACAGAATTTGTTGCAGTAGAAAGTGAACATAGTGCGATGTCTGCAACAATAGGAGCATCAGCAGCTGGAGCAAGAGCTATGACAGCAACATCAGCAAATGGATTATCATTAATGTGGGAAATGATATATATAGCATCAAGTTTAAGATTGCCAATAGTAATGGCATTAGTAAATAGAGCAGTTTCAGGACCATTAAATATACATAATGATCATTCAGATGCAATGGGAGTAAGAGATGCAGGATGGATAATGCTATTTTCAGAAAATAACCAAGAAGCATATGACAATATGTTAATGGCACATAGAATAGCAGAACACAAAGACGTATTATTACCATTAATGGTTTGTCAAGATGGATTTATAACATCACACTCAATTGAAAATATTCAATTAGAAAATGATGAAGATGTTAAGAAATTTGTTGGACAATATAAACCAGAACATTATTTATTAAATAGAGATGAACCAATTGCTGTTGGTCCATTAGACTTACAAGCATATTTATTTGAACACAAAGCACAACAAGCAGAAGCAATGAAAAAAGCAAAAGAAGTAATAAAAGAAGTTTCAGAAGAATTTGAAAAGTGGACTGGAAGAAAATATGAATTTTTCGAAAAATATAAATTAGATGATGCAGAAATTGCAATAGTATGTATGAACTCAACTGCAGGAACAACAAAAGCAGTTGTAGATAAATTAAGAGAACAAGGTATAAAAGCAGGATTATTAAAAATAAGGATGTATAGACCATTCCCAGCAGAAGAAGTTGCAGAAGCATTATCACATTTAAAAGCAGTTGCAATATTAGATAAAGCAGATTCTTTAAATGCAGCAGGTGGAGCATTATTTGAAGATGTAACATCAGCAATGTATGTAAATAAAAAACAAGTTCCAATGGTAAATTACGTATATGGAATTGGTGGAAGAGATACAACAGAAAAGCAATTAGAATCAGTATATACAGACTTAGCAGAAATAGTAAAAACTGGAGAAATTGGAGATCCATATAGATATTTAGGATTAAGAAGGGAGGAAAAGTAAAATGGCATATAATTTAAAAGAAGTAATGGCAAATAAACCTTCAAGATTTACAGAAGGACACAGAATGTGTGCTGGATGTGGTGCTCCAGTAGTATCAAGAATGATAATGAGAGCATTAAAACCAGAAGATCATGCAGT
Organism: uncultured Clostridia bacterium; assembly: GCA_934155625.1. Lineage (GTDB taxonomy): Bacteria > Bacillota > Clostridia > TANB77 > CAG-508 > CAG-269. Next base: position 18,026 of record CAKPHD010000028.1, on the reverse strand, counting down.
AGTAGCAAATGCAACAGGATGTATGGAAGTATCTACATTTATTTATCCATATACAGCTTGGACAGATTCATTTATACATACAGCATTTGAATGTGCAGGTGCAACATGTGCAGGTGCAGAAGCTGCATATAAATCAATGAAAAAACAAGGTAAATTACCACAAGACAAAGATACAAAATTCATTGCATTTGGAGGAGATGGAGGAACTTATGATATAGGTTTACAAAGTTTATCTGGAGCAATGGAAAGAGGTCATGACATGGTATATGTATGTTATGACAATGGTGCATATATGAACACAGGAATTCAACGTTCATCAGCAACACCTAAATTTGCAGATACAACAACATCACCAGCAGGAAAAGTTATTCCTGGAAAAATGCAAGTAAGAAAAGATTTAGCAAAAATAATGGTAGGACACCATATACCATATGTTGCTCAAACACTTGCAATGACAAACTTTAAAGATTTGTATGAAAAATCTGAAAAAGCATTGTATACAGAAGGACCAGCATTTTTAAATGTTATGGCACCATGCCCAAGAGGTTGGGGATATCCAACAGAAGATTTAATGAAAATTAATAAATTAGCAGCTGATACATGTTATTGGCCATTATATGAAGTAGTTAATGGAAAATATAAAATAACATATAAACCAGCTAAGAAACTTCCAATAGAAGAATTCTTACGTCCACAAAAACGTTTTAAACATATGTTTAAACCTGGTAATGAATGGATGATTCAAGAATTCCAAAGAGTTGTTGATGAGAGATGGCAAGAACTTCTTGATTTGGAAGAGATTACTAATAGAGAATAATAGTTAAATTAAGTTTAGACTATTTGACAAAAAAGGCAGAAATGATATAAAGGTTTCTGCCTTTTTTGAGGCTTTAATTATGTATAGTAAAATCACAAAAAGAGATTGACATAATGTAAGAAATATGCTATAATATTATATGTCAAGGTAAAAGCCTTATGACGTATATAACATAATAGAGGGGAGGTTCTTTGCAACTAAAAATAATATGTAAGGGAGGAAAATGTCGCTATTTGTAACTCGTAAACCAAGCTATATGGAGGCCATAAAAAATGTCAAAAAAAAGGACATTCGAACATAAAAACGTAACCAATAATAACATTTGCAATAGAAAAGGAGAAAAACAGATGAACGATATTATCTTTGTACATAAACAGGCAGGAGCAAAGAAAGATGCTGTCAGACTTGAAGACTAATGAAAGGAGAACAGTATGAATAATATCCCTAATACTACTTCGCAGAAAAGCAATTTTACTTGTGAAGAAAGAACTAGCAAAAAAGCTTATTACAAAGGAGAAAAGATTATGAGAAAGATTATTATGGTAGTACTTGCAACAATGCTGATTGGAATGATGTTAACAGGATGTAGTAATCCATTCCGGAAAGATGACAAACACGCAACAGTGTCAATGACAACATCTGATGGACAGTCATATGTCTTTCAGAGTGTAAATGGTTCAAATGCAACTGTTTCAGGAAAAGAACTTGCATTAAGAAATGGCAAAATTAATTTTAACCTTAAAACAGGTGAAACGGCACACATTGTATTTAAATGTGATGCTTGTGGAAACGAGCAGAAATTTGACATTGACAATGCGTGGGCTGATGTAATTTCTTGTGATTGCCCAGAAAAAATTGATAAAGATGGTAATGCTAGAGAATATTCAGCCATTGAGGTAACATACGATCAGGAAGAAACCACCAAGTAACTATAAATATTAGCTAAACTCATTTGTTTAAGCTTAAATTTGCTAGTTTAAAAACCTCCACCCATTTGTGGGGGTTTTTACATAAGAAAAGTAGAGGAGATACATTAATATGAAAGATTTTGTTGAAAAAATAAACGGAAGAAACTACAGTATTGAAGAAGCTAAAAGAGTATTTATACGGTATGCAGTAAATCATAATGCACATATTTCAGAAAGAGCAAAAAATGTAATTGTAAAGACTTATAAAAACAGTTTGCCAAAGGGGAGTAGAGCCAAGGCTAATGTAAATGCTGAGGAAAATATAATTAATATGTTAAAAGGTGAATCAATTATTACATTTTTTCACGAATTTAAGCACATTGCAGATTCATGGATGGACAACGAGGGAAAATGGCATACAAACTGGGAAAATGAATATGACTATACTGCACAAATGACTTGGCGTGATATGCACAATAATATAATTCACATAGATAGAGGAATAACTGGAGAGGCAATGGGAGAAGCTGTGGCAGAATTATATGCAACCAAAATATATTGGGAGTTATGTGGAAATTCAGACAAAGCTATAGAAGAAACTGGAAGAAGAACAACTTATGACGAAGAAATAATTACTTTAAAAAAGATTGCAACAGTTTTAGGGATAAATGAAGATGTGATTATGGCATGGAGTTGTGAAAACAACTATGGAAGAAATCAGTTAAAATCTTTATTTTCCAAACTTACAGGTGATAGCGATTTCTGGACAAAGTTAGAATATCGAATGGACTATGTTACTATGTATAAACATATAAGATTTTCACATCCACAGTATAATATAGATGAGGAATCTTTAATGAACATAGAGAGATTCAGAAGAGATATAAAAAATATGTTAAGAAGTTGCCTATTAAAGGTAAAACAAAAGGAATATCTGTTGTCACTAGGTTGTACACCAGGTGAGTTTGAAGGCGTATATTCACGGACGATAACTCAATTCCAAGAATTAGAGAAATACGAGTAGTTTAAAGAGTGCTCATATTTTAGTAATTTCATGAAAATGATTTTACTGAAATATGAGTTTTTTATATTATAATTACTTTCATTTAAGATTATTATGTAGTATAATAAACAAAGAATTTTAGAAAGAGAGTGAGCAAAAATGAAATTAAACATAGTAATGGTAGAACCAGAAATACCACAAAACACAGGAAACATAGCAAGAACATGTGCAATAACAGGAGCAAAGTTACATTTAGTACATCCATTAGGATTCCAAATAGACGAAAAAACATTAAAAAGAGCAGGGTTAGACTATTGGGACAAACTAGATATAGAAGAACATGATTCATTAGAAAAATTTTTAGAAAAATATAAACCAGAAGAAAACAATATGTTTTTTGCAACAACAAAAGGCAAAACACAATACACAGATATAGATTACTCAAAAATGGATGAAGTATTTGTATTATATGGAAAAGAAACAAAAGGACTACCAGAATGGCTTTTAGAAAAATATTTAGACAAAAAAACAATAAGAATTCCGATGTTACCAACATTAAGATCACTTAATTTATCAAATTCAGTTGCAATTATTACATATGAAATATTAAGACAACACAATTTTGAGGATTTACAAGGAATAAGTAATTACTTCGAAAAATAAAAGTTGGGCAAAGAGATATTTTTAGGAGGAAGAAATCAATAGTGGAAGAAATCGAAGGAGTATTAGCAGAAATAATATACCAAAATGAAGTCAATAGCTATGTAGTAGGAGTATTTGAAACAGAAGAAGAGCAGTTTACAGTAGTAGGATATTTGCCTTTTGTAAAAAAAGGAGATACGTTAAAAATTGTTGGAAAGTTTATAGAACATAAAGACTATGGTGAGCAATTTAAAATAGAAACATTTGAAAAGTTAATGCCACAAACATTAGGAGCATTAGAATCATATTTGGCAAATGGGAATATTAAAGGAGTTGGACCAGCTACTGCATCAAAAATTGTAAATAAATTTGGAGAAGATACAATACATGTTTTAAAATATGAACCACAAAAACTAGCTCAAATAAAGGGAATAACTAAAGCAAAAGCAGTAGAGATTTCTGAAAGCTTTATAGAAAATTGGGAAGTTTGGCAAATTGTTGGATTTCTAGAAAGATTCGGAATGGGTGCAGAAAGTGCCAAAAAGGTATATGATTTATTAGGAATAAATGCAATTGCAGAAATTGAAGCTAATCCATATATATTAATTGATATATCAAGAGGCGTAGATTTTAAGCAAATTGATCAGATGGCAATTGAATTAGGAGTAGAAAAGGAAAATCAAAAAAGAGTTAAAAGTGGAATAAAATACGCACTAATAAAAATTACATATAATGGCCATTGTTGTACATTAAAAGAAAATCTAATAGAATATGTAAAAAATCTTTTAAATGTAAGCGAAGCAGTTATAGAAGATGGAATAATAAATTTAAAAGTAAATAATGAAATAATTGTAGAAGACAGGGACGGAGAAGAGTGGATATATTTATATTCATTTTACAATGCAGAAAATCAAATAGCACAAAACATTTTGGGGTTAGATAGATATAAAAATGTAAAAAAAGTATCTAATATAGAAAAAGAATTAAAATTGGTTGAAGAAAGAACAGATATATTACTATCAGAAAAACAAAAAGAGGCAATACGAGCAATAAATGATAATAATGTAACAATAATAACTGGTGGGCCAGGAACAGGAAAAACAACTATAATAAAAAGCATAATTGAAATCTATAAACAGAAAAAATATAAAATAGTGTTATGCGCTCCAACAGGAAGGGCAGCTAAAAGGATGACAGAGACAACTGGGGAAGAAGCAAGTACATTGCATAGATTATTAGAAATTGGCAAAGTAGATGAAGAATCATTATTTAAAAAAGATAATGAATATCAAGGAGCTCCAATAGATGGAGATATAATAATAGTCGATGAGGTTTCTATGGTTGACATGTTCATTATGAGCTATTTGCTTGATTGCATATATAAAGGAACAAAACTAATATTAGTAGGAGACTGTGATCAGTTGCCATCAGTAGGACCAGGAAGTGTATTAAAAGATTTAATATCATCAGAAAAAATAACTACAGTACACCTTGATAAAATATTTAGACAGGCAGCTAAAAGCAAAATAATAGTAAATGCACATAGAGTTAATAGTGGCAAGAAATTTATAAGCAAAGAAGATAAAGAGATGGAAGAAGACTCTAAACAAGACTTTTTCTTTATAAAAGAAAATAATCAAGAAAAGGTATTAGAACAGGTATTATCATTGTGCAATGGACGATTAAAAAAGTTTGGGGATTATGATTTCTTTGAAAGTATACAAGTTTTAAGTCCTACTAAAAAAGGAATGCTTGGAACAAAAGAAATGAACAAAGCATTACAAGAAGAGCTTAATCCACATAGAGAAGGAGAAGCTGAAAAAAATAGTATGGGTGCAATATTTAGAATTGGCGACAGAGTAATGCAAATTAAAAATAATTATGACATCTACTGGGAAAAGAAAAGTAATGGAGAGGTCGAAGTTGGAAATGGAGTATTTAATGGAGAAACAGGAACAATTTTGAATATAAATGAAAAAGAAAAAAATATATGTGTAAAATTTGATGATGAGAAATTTGTATGGTATGAATTTAATGATTTGGAACAAATAGAACATAGTTATTGTATTACAATACATAAGGCACAAGGTAGTGAATTTGATGTTGTAATTATGATTGTGCCACAAGCTGCCCCAATGCTTCTTACAAGAAATTTATTATATACAGGTTTGACTCGTGCCAAGAAACTACTTATTGTTATTGGTAATGAAAGGGTTGTTGATTATATGATTAATAATGTTGATAGTAAGAAAAGAAATACAGGGCTTGAATTTAAACTTAAAAATTGTTGATTTGCATTTTATTATTAAAAGTAGTATAATAAAATTAACTTATAAATGTATATTAATTGACTAGTTTATAGTCAAAAAAACGGAGGAAATGACAATGAAAAAAATTATGGCAACAGTAACAATGTTTTTGGCAATGGTAGGAATGGTATACATGTACTTCTCAGGTACTTTTGTACCAGTATATGTAAATGGGCAGTATATTTTAGTAAACCAGCTTATGAGATATGCATTATATGTTGTATTAGTCGTAACAATAGTATATTGCTTCGCATATGCAATCTCAGGACCATCAAGCAAAAAACATAAAAGACCTAGAAGACGTTAATAACGTCTTCTTTGGCGTTACATGTATAAAACACCACTTTTTGCAAACAATATGTTTAAAACATAAAATTTGCAAGGAGTGGATTTTTTTGAGAAAATATCAAAAATTAGACATAGAAGGAGCAATACTAGACGAAGAGCAACTAAAAAAGCACATGGAAAAAATAGCAATACAACACACACTAAAACAAAAATCAGACAAAAGCACATATCCAATACCACAAATGTTAACAAATTACACATTAATAAAAAGCACATATAATCTATTAAATGAACATATAAAATTAGGAATAAACATACATCCAGCAGGAGAGTGGATATTAGACAACTTTTATATAGTAGAAGAATCAGTAAGACAAATAGAAAAAGAGGTAACATTAAAAAAATATACAAATTTTGTAGGGATTCAAAATGGAAAATATACAGGATTTGCAAGAATATATGTATTAGCAACAGAAATAGTAGCATATACAGACAATAGAATAAATGGAGAAAACTTGGAAAAATATTTGCAAGCATATCAGACAAAAAAGACCTTAAACATGGAAGAAATTTGGAATATAGGAATATTTCTGCAAATAGCAATAATACAAAACATTGCAGATATATGTGAAAAAATATATAGTAGTCAAGTACAGAAGTATAAAGTAAAAAGTATAATAGAAAGACTAGTAGAAAAGAAAGACAAAAGTGAATTAAAATATAATCAATTTTCAGGAATGAGATTAAAAGGCAATGATGTAAGAAACATGAAATATCCATTTATAGAATATATGTCATATTCATTAAAGAAATATGGAAAAAAAGCGTATGGATATTTAAATATATTAGAAGAAGAGGTAGAAAAACTAGGAATAACAGTATCTGACGCAATACAAAAAGAACATTTCGCAACAGCAATAAGAAAAATAACCATGGGAAATTGCATAACAAGTATAAAGAAAATTCAGAGAATAAACTTTTTAGATATATTTGAAAAAATCAATGGAGTAGAAGGAATTTTAAGTAATGACCCAGCAGGTGTATATGACAAAATGGAATATAAAACAAAGGAATATTACAGAAATACGATAAAAGAAATAGCGCAAAAAACAAAAATGTCTGAAATATATATAGCTAGAAAAACAATAGAATTGTGTAATAATGCGGAAAAAGGAAGTAAACGAAGCCATATAGGATATTATTTAATAGATGATGGAAGAAGCGAATTATATAATAAATTACAATATAAAGAAAAAATATTAAAAACACAAACAAAATCAAAAATTTATATCATAACATTTTTTATATTAACATTAGGACTATCAATTATATTAGCAGGAGTAAATGAAAAAGAATTAACAAAATTTATATTAACAACAATATTTTTAATCATACCAATATCAGAATTTATAAATCAAACAATCCAATATATATTAGGAAAAATAGTAAAACCAAAAATTATTCCTAAAATGGAATTAGCAAATGGAATAACAAAAGAAAATGCAACATTTGTAGTAATACCAACTATAGTAAAAACAAAAGAAAAAGTACAAGAACTATTTAATAAAATGGAAGTATTTTATTTGGCTAATAAAAGTCACAATTTATATTTTGCATTATTAGGCGACTGTTCTGAAAGTACTACAAAAGACGAAAAATTTGATAAAGAAGTAATTGAAGAAGGGTTAAAACAGGTAACAATCTTAAATGAAAAATATTCACAAAATGGATTTCCAATATTCCATTTTATTTATAGAGAAAGACAATACAATAAAAAAGAAGATAAATATTTAGGTTGGGAAAGAAAAAGAGGATTACTTACACAATTTAATGAATATATCTTAAAAAATGAAAAAAATAAATTTAAAATAAATACAATAAATCAACAAGAATTACCACAAATAAAATATGTAATAACATTAGATGCTGATACAGACTTGGTTTTAAATACTGCATTTGAACTAGTGGGAGCTATGTCACATATATTAAACAAGCCAGAAATACAAAATGGGATAGTAACAAAAGGTCATGCATTAATGCAACCACGAGTAGGAATTAACTTAAATGTTAGCCATACAAATCTATTTACAAAAATCTTTGCAGGAGCAGGAGGAATAGATAATTATACAAATGCGATATCTGATGTATATCAAGATAATTTTGATGAAGGAATTTTTACAGGAAAGGGAATATATGATGTTGAAGTATTTTCAAAAGTATTGAAACAAGAAATTCCAGAAAATACGGTACTTAGCCATGATTTATTAGAAGGAAGTTATCTAAGATGTGGTCTAGCCTCAGACATAATGTTAATGGATGGATATCCAACAAAATATGCTAGTTTTATGAACAGATTATCAAGATGGACAAGAGGAGATTGGCAAATTGCCAAATGGCTAAAAAGCAAATTAAATGCACTTTCAAAATTCAAAATATTTGATAATTTAAGAAGAAGTTTATTTGAAATATCAACAATAGTTTTGTTAGGATGGGGAATATGTACAAAAAGTCAATGGCTAGTATTAATATCACTTGGAGTTGTTATATATCCATTCGTATTAGAAATTTTAACACTGGCATTTTCGAGAAAAGAAGGAGAGAAAAAGCAAAAAACATTTACACCACATATTGCAGGTGTAAAAGGTGCAATATATAGGGCAATTTTAACATTAGGCTGTGTGCCATATAAGGCATATGTAGAATTAAAGGCAATTTGCAAAACAATATATAGAGTAAATATTTCTCATAAACACTTGCTAGAATGGATGACATCAGAAGATGCAGAAAAACAATCAAAAACAACATTATCTAACTATTATAGAATGATGTTTATAAATGTAATATTTGGAATATTAGCAATTTTACTGGGTTTTGACAGATGGCTATTAACAATTATTGGTATTTTGTGGATAACTACTCCTTATATTATGTGTAAAATAAGCAAAATACCAGAAAAAGGCAAGAAAAAAATAGCGAAAGAAGACGAAATATATCTAAAAGAGATTGCACAAAAAACTTGGCAATTTTTTAAAGATTATTTAACAGTAGAAAACAATTATATGATTCCAGATAATTATCAAGAAGACAGAAAACAACTTGTAGTACCAAGAACATCATCAACAAATATAGGACTTTCAATGTTAGCAATAATATCAAGTTATGATTTAGGATTTGAGGGATTAGAATCAAGTATAGATAGACTAAAAAAGCTAATAAATGTTGTGTATGAACTTCCAAAATGGAATGGACATTTATATAATTGGTATAATATAAAAACCAAAAAACCATTAATTCCAAGATATATTTCAACAGTAGATAGTGGAAATTTAGTTGGATATATGTATACAACAAGAGCTTTTTTAGAGGAGTTAGACAAAACAGATGAAATAGAAGATTTGATAAATAAATTAACTGAAATGATAGAAAACACAGATTTTAAAGTATTATATAATGAGGAGCAGAGATTATTTTCAATAGGATTTAATATAGAAGAAAACAAATTAACAGATTCCTATTATGATTTATTAGCATCAGAAGCAAGACAAGCAAGTTTAGTAGCAATAGCTAAAAATGATGTACCATCAAAACATTGGAACAATTTAAGCAGAACATTAACAGTATTACGAAAATACAAAGGACTTATATCATGGTCAGGAACAGCATTTGAATATTTAATGCCAAATATCAATATACCAAGATATGAAGGAAGTTTATTAGACGAATCTTGCAGATTTGCAATAATGAATCAAATTGAATATAGCCAAAAACTAGGAATACCTTGGGGAATATCAGAAGCGGCATTCAATTTAAAAGACTTACATTCAAACTATCAATATAAAGCATTTGGAATACCATGGCTAGGACTAAAAAGAGGATTAGCAGATGAAATGGTAAGTTCAACTTATGGAAGTGTATTGGCAATAACAGATATGCCAACAGAGGTAATAAAAAATCTAAAACAACTAGAAAAGCAAGGGATGTATAACAAATATGGATTTTATGAGTCAATAGATTACACACCAGAAAGATTAGAAAAAGGAAAAAAATCAATACCAGTAAAGACATATATGGCACATCATCAAGCCCTGATACTACTATCTATAAACAACTTATTTAATAATCAAATATTTCAAAAAAGATTCATGAAAAATCCAGAAATAGAAGCTGTAGGCATTTTATTACAAGAGAGAATGCCAGAAACATTTATAATAACAAAAGAATCAAAAGAAAAACCAGAAAAAATCAAATATCAAGATTACGAAAATTATACAGTAAGAGAATATAACAAAATTGATGAAAGAGTAATAAGAGGAAATGTAATAGGAAATGAAAAATATGTTGTAGCAATGAACCAGTTAGGATGTGGAGTAAGCAAATTTGAAGAAAATTATATAAATAGATTTAAAAGAACAGATGACTATAACCAAGGAATATTTTTCTATGTTAAAGATATAAAAACAAATGAAATTTGGTCTGCAACAGATGATAACAATTGTGAACAATTTATAGTTCAATTTATGCCAGACAGAAATCAATTTGAAAAAATAGAAGAAGAAATAAAAACAAAATTTAAAGTTACTGTTGATGCAAATGAACCTGTTGAAATACGAAGACTTGAAATTCAAAATAAAACACAAGAAGAAAAAATATTAGAAGTAACTTCATATTTTGAACCAGTACTTTCAAGAAAAGAGCAAGATTATGCACATCAGACCTTTAACAATCTATTTTTAGTATATGGATATGATGAAGAAAATGATTATTTAACAGTAAAAAGAAAGAAAAGAGAGAGACATCAAAAAGAATTATATTTAATAGCCAAAATGCAAACAAATAGTGAAAAAATAGGAGAAACAGAATATGAAATAGATAGAGCAAAATTTGCTGGAAGAAATAATTTTGGAATACCAAAAGCTGTTCAAAATTCTACTCCATTGTCTAAAAAAATAGGACTTACTACAGAAGGTATAGTTGCATTAAAAAATACAATAAAAATTCAACCGAATCAGAAAGTATATCTTGACTTAATATTATCAGTTGAGTATGATGAGCAATTAGCAATTCAAAATATAGAAAAATACAAAGTGATAGAAAATGTAGGCAGAGAATTTGAAATTGTAAAAGCTAAAACAGAAGCTGAATCAAGATATCTTGAAATTAAAGGAAAAGATATGGATATATATCAAACAATATTATCATATGTTTTGTTTGACAATCCATTAAAAAATAATTCTAAATTGGCATACAAAACCTATGAACAAAAAGACTTGTGGAAATATGGCATATCAGGAGATTTACCTATAATTACAGTTACAATCAAATATATAAATGATATTTATGTTGTTAAACAAATAATAAAAGCATATGAGTTTTTTAGAACTAAAAATGTACAAGTTGAGCTGGTAATAATAGATGAAGAAAATTACAGCTATGAAAACTATATAAAAGATGAAATTGAAGGGGCTATTCTAAACAGCCATTTAGCATATATGAAAAACATTTATGGTGGAATTTTTGTGCTTTCTAAAAGTGAAATGGATGTACAAGATGTAAATTTAATAAAGTTTGTATCAAGTTTAGTAATAGATAGCCATCTAGGAAATCTACAAAATATAATAAAAGATATGGAAGAAGATGTACTTGACGAATATAGAGTTGTAGAAAATACAAAAGAGGTAACAACAGAAGAAGATTCAACGAAAGATATAGATATTTTAAATAATATGCAAGAACCTAAATATTATAATGAATATGGAGCTTTTACAGAAGATGGAAAAGAATATGTTATAAGAGTAAATAAAGAAAATAAATTGCCAACAACTTGGAGCCATATAATTGCAAATGAAAAATTCGGGAGTGTATTAACAGAAAGTGGTGGAGGATATACCTGGTACAAAAATAGTAGGCTAAATAGAATTACAAGTTGGCAAAACAGTGCATGTAGTAATATTCCATCAGAAATAATTTATTTAAAAGATGAAGAAAATGGAAGAATATGGACACCAACTGCAATGCCTATGCCAGATGATAAAAATTATAATGCAATATTTGGTTTTGGATATGCTAAATATATTCATTCAAGTGATGAAATTACACAAGAATTAGAAGTATTTGTACCACAAGAAGAAAGTTGTAAAATCAATATTTTAACATTAAAAAATAATGCACCTAAAAAGAAAAAAATAAAGATTTTATACTATGTTAAACCAGTAATAGGAGAAGATGAAATAAAATCAGATGGTTATATAAGACTTAAATATGAAGAAAATTCAAATATGATAATAGCTAAAAACCTTTATAATGTTGATGAGTTCAATGATACAATATATGTTTCTAGTAGTGAGAAAATCAAATCATTTACAGGAAATAAAAAGATTTTTGGAATAAACAAAATTAGACTTGATAATGATAGTGGGATAGGTAGAAAATCTTGTATTGCAATAGAATTAGAAGTTGAAATAGAAAGCTTTTCAGATAAGAAAATATCTATAATTTTAGGTGCAGAAGAGAATTTAGTTTCAGCAAAAGATATTGCATATAAATACTCAAAAGTACAAAATTGTAATATGGAACTTGGAAAAGTTAAAAACAAATGGAACGATCTATTAGGAAAATTACAAGTAAAAACGCCATATGAATCTTTAAATATAATGCTTAATGGATGGATTATGTATCAAACAATTTGTAGTAGATTACTTGCAAGAAGCGGATTTTATCAATCAGGTGGAGCATATGGATTTAGAGACCAATTGCAAGATGCATATGGTACAAAGTTTTTAGATACAAATATTTTATATAATCAAATTATAAAACACAGTAAACATCAATTTGTAGAAGGAGATGTTGAACATTGGTGGCATGAGGAAAATAATAGAGGTATAAGAACTAAGTTTTCTGATGATTTATTGTGGCTTCCATATATGGTTATAAAATATATTAGACACACTGGAGATTATGAGATTTTAAATGTTATTACACCATATTTGCAAGGTGCAAAGTTAAAAGAAAATGAAAAAGAAAAATATGAACAATATTTGCCATCAAATATTGAAGAAAGTATTTATGAACATTGTAAAAAAGCAATTGACAGAGCATGCGGAATTAGTGATAATGAGTGGAGTTTTGGCGAACATGGATTACCTAAAATTGGAATAGGAGATTGGAATGATGGATTCAGTAATATAGGTCCAGAAGGAAAAGGAGAAAGTGTATGGCTAGGATTTTTCTTGTATGAAATTTTAAAAGGTTTTATTTCAATTGCAGAATATAGGAATGATTTAGATAAGATTGAGCAATACAAACAGATAGCGAAAAAGTTGAAAGTAAACTTAAATACAAATGCATGGGATGGTAGATGGTTTAAAAGAGCTTTTGCAGATAATGGTGATGTTTATGGAAGTATGGAAAATGAAGAATGTAGAATTGACAGTATTGCACAGAGTTGGTCTGTAATTTCTGGTGCAGGAGATGAAGAAAAACAAAAGCAAGCAATGGAAAGCTTAGAAAATCATTTAGTTGATGTTGAAAGTGGAATTATAAAATTGCTTGATCCACCTTTTGAAAAGGGTAAACTTGAGCCTGGATATATTAAAGCTTATGTTCCTGGTGTTAGAGAAAATGGTGGACAATATACTCATTCTGCTATTTGGGCAATTATTGCAGAAGCAATGCTTGGAAAAGGAGATAAAGCTGTAGAATTATATAAAATGGTTACACCAATCGAACATGCACGAACAAAAGAATCAGCAAACAAATATAAAGTTGAGCCATATGTACTTGCTGCAGATGTATATGGTGCGCAAAATTTAGCAGGCTCCGGTGGTTGGACCTGGTATACAGGTTCAAGTAGTTGGTACTATTTAGCAGGTATTCAATATATTTTAGGACTTAATATTTATCATAATACTATGAGCTTTAATCCTTGCATTCCTAAGTTTTGGAATGAGTTTGATATTAAATATAAATTTGGCAATAGTATTTATAATATTGTTGTTAAAAATCCTGATGGAAAAAATACTGGTGTTTCTAAAATATTGGTTGATGGAGTCGAACATGAAAATAAAATTGTTCTTGATGGCAGTGGCAAGGTGTTCAATATAGAAATAATTATGTAAAGAAAAAACTTTACAAAAATGTAAAAATCTGGTATAATAGCAATGAAGTTTATTTTTACAAAGACGAAGAAATTTTGGTCTTAGTAAAAAAATATTTTTCTAATTAATATGCAGGAGGAAAAAAACAATGAAAGAACGGAAAGAACAGCAAGAAAAGAACAGAGTAGAAATTAGCGGAGAACTTTGTGATGGATTTTCATTTAGTCATGAAGTATTTGGAGAAAAATTCTACAAAAACAGAGTCAAAATAATAAGATTCAGTGGAACAGAAGATTACATTCCAATATTAGTATCAAATTATTTATTTCCAGATAATAATATTGAAGGGCAATTTGCAGGAAATTGGATTGAAATAGAAGGAGAGTTAAGATCTTATAATAAAAAAGATAATGACAAAACTCATTTATGTCTCAATGCTTTTGCAAAAGAAATGGAAATTTATGATACCAAGCAAGAAATAGAGAGTGTAACCAAATCAAATAAAAATTTTATATTCCTTGATGGGTATATCTGCAAAAAATCAAAAACTAGAGTTACTCCTAAAAGCAATGTTTTTATAACTGATCTACTTATAGCAGTTAATAGAAAATATGGCAGGTCTGATTATGTTCCGAGCATTGTGTGGGGAAGAGAAGCTATTTGGGCAGGAAAGCTAGATGTGGGAACCAGAGTTCAATTGGAAGGAAGGTTCCAAAGTAGAGAATATACCAAATATGTAAATAATCAGGAGGAAACTAAAATAGCATATGAATTGTCTGTAAAATCAATACAAGAAGTCGAAGAAGATTAGAAAAATAGGAAAAAAGAGTTCATTATGGACTCTTTTTTCTTTGGCATTAAAAGAATATGAAATTAAATTGAATAAATATTCATTAAATGTAAATAATTACAACAAATGAACTCTTTTCTTTATTAAAATGTGATAAGGAAAGGAGGGACGAGGAGGTAATGAATATTTTAGAAATAATAAGAAGAAAAACAGCTAATTTAACAGTTTCGTTTAATGAGGTTGTAGATGAATGGTTATTATACAAAAAAATGACTATAAAAAAATCATCATATTCAAATTATGAATATGTGATTAATAGATACTTAAGACCATATTTGCAAGACAAAAAAATATCAGAACTTGAAAGATATGAGTTTAATGAATTAATAAATGAATTTAATTTAGAACTATCACCAAAAACAGTTAGAGACATTACATGTATATTAAAATCAATATTACACTATATAGAAGATGAGTATGGTAGTAAAATAAAAATAAACAAAATAATACCACCTAAATTAAATGCAGAAAATATAAGCGTATTTAGTAAAGTAGAAAAAAACAGAGTAGAACAATACTGTATAAATAGCAACAGTCTAAAGGAATTAGGAATTTTAATATGTATGAATACAGGGCTTAGAATAGGAGAAATATGTGCACTAAAATGGAAAAATATTAATTTAGAAAAAAGAATTATTAGTGTACAAGCAACATTAGAGAGAATTTATGATGAAAATTTAAAAAGAACAAAAGTAATAATAGACAAACCAAAAACCCAGAATTCTGTAAGGCAAATTCCAATTTCTAATAAGTTATATAATGTTCTAAAACCATTAAGAAAAAAATATAAAGATGAAGATTTTTTCTTAACTGGTAAATCGGAAAATTACGTAGAGCCTAGAAGCTACCAGTATATATACAAAAAAGTGCTAAAAAAATGTAAAGTTCAACCACATAAATTCCATTGTTTAAGACATTCTTTTGCAAGTGAATGTATAAGTGTTGGAATGGATATAAAGGCTCTTAGTGAGATTTTAGGACATGCAAATGTAAATATAACTTTAAATATATATGTTCATTCTTCGTATAAATTGAAGAAGAAATATTTGGAAAAAATTTAAAAATTTTCTTTAAGTTGTATACTTATATTCTTGATTTTGTGCAAATAATAACATCAAAACATAATATAGTGCCAATCGAAGTGAAGTCTGGTGAACGATATACATTTACATCATTAAAAAAATTGAAACATAAGTATAATGATTATCTAGCAAATGCAATAATTATTCATACTAAGGATTTAAAAGAAGAAGATGATATTTTGTATCTGCCAATATATATGACTGCATTATTATGATTAAGTTTAAGATAAAAATATATATAAATACTATTAAATTTTTTTGTGATGTGATATAATCATATTACAAAGGAGTGGTTTGTATGCAAATAATATATCATGAAAGCTATTGTAAAGTAGAAGAACCTAAAATAATAGAAGGAAAATATACGAAGGATTTTGGAAGGGGATTTTATTGTACTATATTAGAAGAGCAAGCTGAAAAATGGGCACAAAAATATGAGACACCAATTGTAAATATGTATGAGTATAATGAAAATACAAAATTAAAAATTAAAGAATTTACTGTAATGACAGAAGAATGGTTAGATTTTATTATAGATTGTAGATTAGGAAAAAAGCATGAATATGATATAGTAATTGGAGCTATGGCTGATGATCAAGTATATAATTATGTTAATGACTTGATAAATGGTTCAATTACCAGAGAAGCTTTTTGGGAACTTGCAAAATTTAGGCATCCAACACATCAAATTGCATTTTGTACAGAAGAATCGCTAAAATGTATAAGATTTATAGGAGTAAAGGAGAGATAAAAATATGGGGGAACCACAAAAAGAAAATGACTTATTTTTTGTATGTAGTCTAATTGAATATATTGCAAGAAAAACAAACAATACAAAAAAATACATAGTAAAAATGTTAGGAAAAGAGACTATAAAGAAAATATATGATTTAGCAGAAGTATATCACTCTGAAAATATTGAAAAAGTTTCTGATGAGCTAATTGAAAAATGTAAAATAGAAAATGGTGATTATGATATTATAACAACATGTAAGTATAGAATACCAACTATATGGGAGTTGGGAAGAATATATCAAAGATTAATAATAATGGTAAATAATAATGAGGATAAATATATAGAGACATTAGAAGAGGTATTATCTTCATGGATTATTCCAAAAATAGATAATTATAACAGTAGTATGTATTATGAAAATCCAAGTTACATATATGAGTGCTATATACAAAATAAAATACTTTAATTATTTTATAGAGCTAGTTATTACATTAACTTTATAGTTTGATTGAGAATGGAGCAAATATTAAAGTGTATTTGCTCTTTTTTGGTTTTTGGGGAATGACAAAATATAAGAAAAAATCTAAAAATATTGCATATTTCTAGATTTTATGTTGTTTGGAAAAATTTGAAAATTTTCTTTAAGTTGTATACTTAAAGATAGAATAATTCAAATTCATTATAGCAATAAAAGCCTTTGGGGTCAAGCTTTTTTTCGACATTTGAAAAAAATATTTATATGCAATTCGAGTACTATTTTCCGGAAAGTCACATAGCTTATAGCTACTGATATTACTGAATTACAGCAATTTTGCAATTTTCTTTAAGTATACAACTTAAGGAAAAGCGTAAACACAAACATGTGTAGCAAATGAAAAGAAGGGAGAAGATGCGAAAATGAGAAGAGCAAACAACAAGGTAGTAGGAGGAGTAGTGTTATTAGCAATAATATTAGTAGCAGTAGGATATGCAGCAATAACAAATGTAACACTAAACATTAATGGAACAGCCAAATCAGGGGCAAACCAATCAAATTTTGTGGTGGAATTTATAGGAACACCAACAACAGGAGGAAAAGGAACAACAACAGCGACAATAAATGCAAGCAAAAAGACAGACGGAACAGTAAAAGTAACAGGACTAACAGCAAAAGGAGATACAGCAACAGCAACATTCACAGTAAAAAATAAAAGTGATGATTTATCAGCCGACTTAACAGCCGAAGCAACAAGTTCAAATGAGAAGTACTTTGAGACAATATGCACAGTAGAAAAAACAACATTAAAGGCCCAAGAAGA
>CAKPHD010000027.1 GCA_934155625.1 uncultured Clostridia bacterium | reverse complement strand
ACTTCTTTATTGGCTTTTTTTATTGCTATTTCGATTTTTTCTGAATTATAGTCAACTGTTTTTCCATCTCTTTTTATAATTTTCACTTTTTATCTTTCCTTTCTTAAGGTGTATCTCTAATTTGAAGTTATTGCTATTATTCCCCAAATTTTCTTCCTTTAATTTTCATGAGCATATTATACATCTAAATAAATAAAAAGTTGTTGCAATTGCAACAACTTTTGTTATAAATTCTTAAACTCTAATTGGCTCTAAGTAAAAAAAATTTAATAATAATATTATAATTATTTATTAACTTGCTCTGAACTTACCCAATAATAAGAACCATCTTCTCTTTGTTTGAATGTATGTTTATATGTCTTTAACTTACTTTCATATTTTTTATATAGTTGGCTAACTTTCTCATCAGTTTTCTCTGATCCTATATCTTCTGTTTTATTAGATGAAGTATATATATGTGTCTTATTATCTCCTTCACTTATAAGTTCATTAGTAGTATCTATATAAATAAATTTATCATATATATATAAATTTTCTTGATCTTTTTCTGCACTTTGAATTTCTGAGTATCCATATTCACATGTGCCTAAACCACCACCATCATATTCTACCAAATAATAGCAATCATTATTATAATCTAATGTTGCAGCAAGCCCATCATAATTTTTCCAATTAATATTTGTTTGGTTGAAAATTTTCATTGCTTTATTACTTAGATTGTCATAAACTTTTACAATATCATGTATATCCGCAGTTTTTATAATATTTGTTAATTGTGATTTATTGACTTGTTTGACTTCGTTTTGACTATAATTCTTCAATACTACTAATGTTTTTTCTGCATCTGATAGTGAAGAGTATGTTACTTTTGAATCTTTATAAAAGCTAACGTGTTCACTTACTGGTGCAAAGCTACTTGAATCTCCACCATTTCCAAAATCATCACTTTTTAATATATATCCATGTAATTGTTTAACTAAATCATCATTAATATCTAATTGTTCTTTTTTATCTGTTTCTAGAGATTGATTATTAGAATTATCTGTTTTATCATCTTGATTTTTTTCTAAATTATTTATTTTATCATTTAGTTCACTTATTGTAGCACTTGTTGTTTTCTTATCATTATACAATTGATAAATAAAGAAAGACATAATAGCTATTATAATTATTGCTATAATTAACAACACTATTACTAAACTTATTTTGTGCTTTTTCTCCATTTTCTCACCCCCTTATCTTTTGTAAATTCTATGTTATTGTATAATTTATTTTATAAAATATCAAGTTTTTTCACATTTTGTGGAGATGTTTTTAACTTTTTTCACGTTTTTGGGAGATAATTTAGTGATATTTTCACAAAAATTTGAGATGTAAAAAAAGAATATATCCCTAAAACCTTAGAAATATATCCTTTGTGCAAAACAGAACCGGTCCATAATGCACACTTATTCCGTTCTCAATGCTTCAACTGGATCACGTTTAGCAGCAAACTTAGCTGGTATTAACCCTGCAAGCATAGTCAATCCAACACTAATAGCAACTAAAATAATTCCACCAACCCAAGGAAGTTTAGCAATACCAGAAATACTAACAATATGTTCAATCACAATATTAATTGGTATATCTAACAATAAAGTTACACCTATACCTATTAAACCGGCAACTAAACCAACAAGTAATGTTTCTGCATTAAATACTCTAGAAACGTCTTTCTTAGAGGCTCCTATACTACGTAAAATGCCAATCTCTTTGGTTCTTTCAAGTACTGATATATATGTTATTATTCCTATCATTATTGATGAAACTACTAAAGAAATTCCTACAAATGCAATTAATACATAACTAATTACATTAATTATAGTTGATACTGAACTCATCATAATTCCTACCAAATCTGTGTAATTGATAACATTTTCCTCTTTTCCTTGTTCTGTTTGTTTATTATTATAATCTGTTATAATGTCTGCAATCTTATCTTTTGAGTCAAAATCCTTAGGGTATAAATTTATTGTTGATGGATTATCTAAATTCACTACACCTAGTTGGCTCAAATTGTTGTCATAAGTTGCTGAAGCATTATTAGAATATGTTTGCATTAATTGGGCAAGCTCTGCTTCTGAAAGTGTTGCCATATAAGCTTTTTGCTCATCTGATAATTGTGTATAGTCAAATGTTCCATTTGTATCTTCTGGAAATTTAATTCCTGTAAATACATTTATCTCTGGATTAGCTTTTTGCTCTTTTACTATTTCTGCATCATTTACTTTATTTATAACATATTCTTTTAATTCTTTGTTATATCCAATTAATCCTGCTGAAGATGATGCTACTGTATTTTCATTTGGTTTGATAATTCCTACAATTTGAATTTCTTCTGCATTATCTACTATTTGTTTCATATAGTCTTCATCATTTGTCATGTCTTGCCAAACATTTCCGACTTTTTTATAGTAATCTGTATTTAATAAAACTTTAAATTTGTAATTTAAAAGTTCATCATATGAATAACTATTTTTATCATCATTTGTTTTTATTTCTTCGCCATTTTTTAATTTTTCCATTGCATTTCCAAGTTCTGAAACATCTTTTATTCCTAATGAATATAAGGTATAATCACTTACTTCGTTATTTTTATCTGCTATTAATACAACTTCATTATATTTTTCTGGCATTCTTCCTGCTAATACATCATATTGTGAATTTATCAAATCTTTGTTATCAAGCATTTCTGTCCACACGTCAGTTCCTGCCATCATTGTACTACTTGATGACATTATCGAGCTTGATTGTTCTTGTGCTTTTACCATATCTCCAAATCCTATTTGGTCTAATACTGAACTTGGATTTACTTTATATGCACTTCCATCTTCTTTTTCTTTGTAGATATTTAAATCTAAATTATATCCATATTGAATTGCATTTAGATAGTTTTTAATATCACTATCACCATTTTCTAGAAAGTTCTTAAATTCTTTTAAATTATTAGTTTGAACTTTACTTGATAGAGTCTCTAACATGTCTCCCATTATTGCTCTTGAATATATTTTATCATTTTCATGTTCTTCTTCATTACTTTTTCCCATCATTGCTTCCATCATACTTGTCATATCAATAGATGATTCTTCAACTGTTATCGGATATGATGATAATGTATCTTCTTCTACTTTATTTATATATGATTGCATTCCATTTGATAATGAAAGTATTAAGGCAATTCCTATTATTCCTATTGATCCTGCAAATGATGTTAAGAATGTTCTTCCCTTTTTAGTCATTAAATTGTTTAAGCTTAAATGTACTGCTGTTGCAAATTTCATTGATGCTTTTCCTGATTTTTGTTTTTTAGTTCTTGCTCTATCTAGATCTTTCTTAGTTGCAGTATATGGATTTGAATCATCTGTAACTTTTCCATCTAATAATTTGATTATTCTTGATGAATATTTTTCTGCTAATTCTGGGTTATGTGTTACCATTATTATTAATCTATCTTTTGAAATATCTTTTAATATTTCCATTACTTGTTCACTTGTTTTAGAATCTAATGCCCCTGTTGGCTCATCAGCAAGCAAAATATCTGGGTCATTTACTAATGCTCTTGCTATTGCAACTCTTTGCATTTGTCCACCTGACATTTGATTTGGTTTTTTATTTATTTGGTCACCTAATCCTACTTTTGTTAATGCATCAATTGCCCTTTTTCTTCTCTCTTCTTTTCCTACTCCTGATATTGTAAGTGCTAATTCGACATTTGCTAATACTGTTTGATGTGGTATTAAATTATAACTTTGGAATACAAATCCTACTGAATGATTTCTATATGTATCCCAGTCTTTGTCTTTAAATTGTTTTGTTGATTTTCCATTAATTACTAAGTCTCCTGATGTATATCTGTCCAAGCCTCCTATAATATTTAACATTGTGGTTTTTCCACATCCACTTTGCCCTAATATTGAAACAAATTCACTTTCTCTAAATTCTAAGTCTATTCCTTTTAGAGCTTTTACTTCATTATCTCCTGATAGATAATTTTTTGTTATTCCTTTTAATTGTAGCATGGTAACTCCCCCTTTCTCTTTTAAATATTATTATTTTACTATGGAATTGTGAATTTTATGTGAAAAATTTTATATTAAATAATTTTTTCAAACAAAAAGGCTATTTCAATAAGAAATAGCCCTTGATAGAAAGTATTAGTTTTCGAAGAAACTTATATCAAATTCCAATACCGTAATATCTTCTTTTATTTGATTTGTAACAATACCATTATATCCTGTAAAGAGTTTTAGATATAAGTCTTTTGATTTAATCCAATCAGGGTCTCCTTCACGTGAAGTTAACTTCACATAAACTCTCGTTTTTTCCGCCAAAACGAGATATGCCCCTACTACTGTGTAAGCCCATTGTAATGCTACTATTGTTTTAGCAAAATTCAGTTTTTCTAACAGATTCGCATCTAAATAATACTGATACTCATCATACCTTTTTTCTAGCCACAAATCCAAATAATAGTGAGCACAGTTATATGCCTTTCCAGTTTCATAATTAATCACTATAGATTCATAATTTTTTACTTCAAGATCCTCTGGTAATGTTTCGATACATTTTTTCATATCATCCCATACTACTTCAAATGGCTTTTTATAGATTTTCGCCATCTCATTTCTGACTTTTCTCTCAAAATTTTCTACTTTCATGTTTTTTCCTCCTTGCCAATTGGCTGTTGTTCTCATATATTTATTGCTTTTCCACGAGAAATTTATACGTTACTTTTCCATTGATACTTCAATGAACCAATTTTATTATACCACTTTATGTAACTTTTTGCAAATTTAAAAACTAAAGAAGGGCTTATATATAAATATTTTGAAAACCTTACTGTTGGTCGCTGGCGCGGTTTATCAAATATTTATATATAAGCCCTTCTTTTAAGTTAAACTATTTTATTTAATTACTTTTTTTCATCAATTTCTTCTTGAACTTTTGCAACAAATTCCTCCACTTTCATTGTTCCAACATCTCCATCTTTTCTAGAACGAACTGCAACAAGATTTCCTTCTTGTTCTTTTGCTCCAAGAACTAACATATATGGAACTTTTTCAAGTTGAGCTTTTCTAATTTTGTATCCAATTTTTTCATTAGATTCATCTAATTCAACTCTAACTTTATGTTTCTTTAACTCAGTTTCAACTTGTTTTGCATATTCAACTTGATTATCTGTAATAGGTAATATTTTTACTTGTACAGGTGATAACCATACAGGGAATAATCCTTTAGTTTCTTCAATCAAGAATGATATAAATCTATCAGAAGACCCTAGTATTGCTCTATGGATTACTACTGGTCTATGTTCTTTGTTATCTTCTCCTATAAAGCTTAAATCAAATCTTTCTGGTAATGCAAAATCTAATTGACAAGTTGGTATTGTTATATCATGATTTAATGCTGTTTTTATTTGAATATCAATCTTTGGTCCATAGAATGCAGCTTCTCCTTCTGCTTCGTAAAAATCAATATTCATATCTTTTAATATAGCTCTTAATTGTGCTTCAGCTGTTTCCCACATTTCATCATTGTCAATGTATTTTTCTTTGTTATTTTTGTCTCTTAATGATAATCTATACTTAAATGAATCAGCCGAAAATCCAAAATCTTTTTGATATACTTCTTTAATTAATTTTAATACATTTCCTACTTCTTCTTTAATTTGATCTGGTCTAACAAATAAGTGTGCATCATTTTGACACATTTGTCTAACTCTCTCTAAACCGCAAACAGCTCCACTGTTTTCATATCTAAAGTCATTCGCAAGTTCACCAATTCTAATTGGTAAATCTCTATAAGAACGTGTTTTACTTTTATATATTAACATATGATGAGGACAGTTCATTGGTCTTAATACCATTTCTTCATTATCCATTTTCATTGCAGGGAACATATCATCTTTATAGTGGTCCCAATGTCCACTTGTTTTGTATAATTCTACATTTGCAAGACATGGTGTATATACATGGTCATATCCTAATTCAATTTCTTTGTCTTGAATATATCTTTCTAATGTTCTTCTTATTGTAGCACCATGTGGTAAATACATTGGAAGTCCTGAGCCAACTAATTCATGAGTCATAAATAATTCTAGTTCTTTTCCTATTTTTCTATGATCTCTTTCTTTAGCTTCTTCTAGTAATTTCAAATATTCTTCTAATTGGCTAGCTTTTGGATAAGAAATTCCATAAATTCTTTGTAACATTTTATTTTTTTCGTCGCCTCTCCAATAAGCTCCTGATGTTGATAGTAATTTAACTGCTTTTACTTTTCCTGTACTCATTAAATGAGGTCCTGCACACAAATCTACATATTCTCCTTGTTTGTAGAATGAGATTACTTCTCCTTTTGGCAATTCTTCTATTAATTCTACTTTGTAACTTTCTTTTGTTTCTTTCATTAATTTGATTGATTCTTCTCTAGAAAGCTCAAATCTTTCAAGTGGTAAGTCTTCTTTTATTATTTTCTTCATTTCTGCTTCTATTTTTTCGAAATCTTCTTCTGAAAATCTGTGTTCTGTATCAAAATCATAATAGAATCCATTTGCTATTGCTGGACCTATTGCTAATTGAACATTTGGAAATAATCTTTTTATTGCTTGTGCCATTATATGTGCAGTTGTATGCCAATAAGCTTTTTTACCTTCTTCACTATTTTCAAATGTGCATATATTTAATGAACAGTCTTCATTTAATTCATATCTTAAATCTTCTACTTTTCCATTTACTTCTCCACATGTTGCCATTCTAGCTAATCCTTCACTTATTTTTTTAGCTACTTCTAATATTGTTTTTCCTTTTTCTACTTCTAGAACCTTTCCATCTTTTAATGTTACTTTTATCATTTAAAATTCCTCCTTTTAGATATTGACCATATATTTCTGTAAAAAAATACACTCCTATAGACTTTATGCCTATAGGAGTGTTCATACACGGTTCCATCCCATTTTTAACTTAATTTGATTTAACGCATCTGAACGTCTAGCTTATTCACTAGAAACTTAAAGAGTTAGTTTTTCAAATACGTTTTCTTAGATTAGCTTTCAGCCTTTGACTAATCCTCTCTATCAGAAACTTTTATTTTACTTTTCTCTTATATGTTTTTGTATTGATTTACTTTTTTGTATGCAAATACTGCTATTACTGCTAATACTGTTATTGCAACTCCTAACATTGCATTTTCAGGAGCTCCTGCTTTTGGTAAATTAGTATTATAATTATTTGTATTAACTGTATTTGTATCTACAGTGCTTGTAGTATTTGTAGTGTTTACTGTATTTGTATTAGAATTTGTATTAGTAGTATTTACTGTGTTTGTTGTATTGTTTGTTGTATTAGTTGTATTTAATTGATTTGTTGTATCTTCAAAAAAATCAACATCAGCAGCAAATACATTAGTAGACATTGCAAATAAAACTGCACTTATAATTAATACAACTGCCATTTTTAATATTTTTTCTTTTTTCATTTTCATACCTCTTTCTTTTTTTATATTTTATCTATAGTATTTATCTCTCATTTATAGTTATACTACATTTTTCAATAAAATGCAAGTTTTTTTACTCAATTTTATAAAATTTTAACATTTTTTATATTTTAAACATTAAATTTAAATAATACAATATCTCCATCTTGCATTATATATTCTTTGCCTTCTTGTCTAACTAAACCTTTTTCTTTAGCCGCAACCATTGAACCTTCTCTTATTAAATCATCATAAGAAACTATTTCTGCCTTTATAAATCCTCTTTCTATATCAGAATGAATTTTTCCAGCAGCTTTTGGTGCTTTTGTATTTTTCTTTATTGTCCATGCTCTTACTTCTGGTTCTCCTGCTGTTAAGAATGACATTAATCCTAATAAATCATAACTCTTTTTGATTAACTTGTCCAAACCAGATTCTTCTAATCCTAATGCTTCTAGCATTTCTTTTTTGTCATCCTCTTCTAATCCTGATAATTCCTCTTCTATTTTTACACATAATGGTATAACTTCTGCGTTTTCTTTTGATGCATATTCCTTTACTTGTTTTACCATCTCTTGATTTTCTGCATCATTTATTTGTTCTTCAGAAATATTAGCTATATAAATTATTGGCTTTGCAGTTAATAAAAACATTTCTTTTAACATTTCTTGTTCATCTTCACTGTATTCTAATGCTCTTGCTGGAATTCCTTTTTCTAAATTTTCTTTTAATTTTTCAATAAAGTCAATTTCAGCTTGATATTTTTTATCAGCTTTTAATCCTTTTTTAGCTTTATCTAATCTTTTATTTAGTGTTTCCATGTCTGCAAAAATTAATTCTAGATTTATTGTTTCTATATCTCTTAGTGGATCAACACTTCCATCTACATGTATTACATTTGAATCTTCAAAGCATCTTACTACTTGGGCAATTGCATCCACTTCGCGGATATGTGATAAAAATTTATTTCCAAGACCTTCACCTTTGCTTGCTCCTTTTACAAGTCCTGCTATATCAACAAATTCTACAACTGCTTTTGTAATCTTTTGTGGTTTATACATTTCTGCTAATTTATCTACTCTTTCATCTGGAACTGCTACAACTCCTACATTTGGTTCTATTGTACAAAATGGATAATTTGCACATTCAGCTCCTGCTTTTGTTATACTATTAAACATTGTACTTTTTCCTACATTTGGTAATCCTACTATTCCTATTTTCATTTTATTTTTTCCTTTCTCTGCTTTTTGACAAATTATATTATAGCATATTTCTTGTTTTTTATAAATACTTTTTCGAAAAATTTATAACTTTGCCTCATATATTTTCTCTATCATCTCTGCTAATTTCTTATAATTTCCTCTTTCAACATAAAATATTGTTTTGTTATCTTCTTTAAAAACTTCTATATTGGCTTCACTATCACCCAAAATAATTTTTTGCCCCATTGCCTTATAAATAAATGCTTTTCCAGGAATTTCTCTATTTGCCCTTGGATTTTCTAAATTAAAATGCCCCGCCAAGCATATATCAGCAGAATTTATATATTTAGCAATCCTGTCGTCTTGTAGCCATCCTAAAAATTCTACATTTTCATATTTATCCCTTTTTATATTTAATTTTTCTGTTTTTCCTATTATATAGAATTTTATTTTTCTATTGTGTCTAAGTTCTTTTGCCGCTTTCATAATTATGTCTACTCCTTGCAATGGTAAAACCGTTCCAAACCATAATACTACAAAATCATCTTTTTTTATATAATATTGTATTTTCTCCAATTGTTTTCTATTTGCCTGTATAGATATACTTTGAAAAGTTGCAATTCCAAATTGTACAGCTGCTAAAAAAAATACAAAAGATAATAATTTATATTTTTCACTAACTAAAAATATAAATAAAAAAATCAAAAATGCAATTCCACTGAAAAAGCCCCATATTTTTATTGGTTTATAATATCTATACCTTCGATCTTTTCTGGTAATTCTTTTATTGTTTCTTCAAGTTTTTCTTCTTCATTGTAACATGGTATTTGTATTATTAACTTCATAAAACTTTCCCCCTAATCAATTTACATTTAATATTGCTTATCTTATTCTTTAAATTCACTAAATTTTCTTTAAAATATTATATATTTTTTCTTGAATTTTTGTCAAGTCATTCTTGTTTTTTATGTAAAATTGTGTTAAAATTGTTTCGTCACATTATTAACTATAGCCAAACAATAATTATTGGAGGAAAAAATGAGTAGACTTTATGAAATAACTTATAACAAAAAGTATTGGACTATTAAAGGAAATCGGTCTAATGGTTATCGTTTTGTAAGAAAAGCCCAGTTTTGCAATTACTTTTTATATGGCGATATCATCGGAATCGAACAAATTACTGACGACTCTTTTCTTGTATATAGTAAAATATCATATAAGGAATGGGCATTAACCAGGTGGCATTTATATGACGGCAATAAAGTTGAAGAATACAGTCACAGATTTAAGGATTTTGATTTTCTCAACGAAAATATCATTATTTTTAATAAAAATTCTGTATCTTCTTGTAAATTGTACAACATTAAACAAAATCTTGAAATTTCATATCCTGATTTCATAGTACCTGGTTTAAAACATGATATTGACTTTTGCAAAGAACGCAGAATAAAATTCTTATATGCCAATAGTTTCAGTGAGTATCCAAAATATTTGAAAATTGATTACGCTCTTCATTCAAATTATTGTAATGAATTTATTCAAATTATGGTAGATGCAAAGACTTTAGAAGTCTTATCTCCTATTTATAGTACTTTAAGAAGTCAGTATCTTGAAATAACAGATAGTTCTTCTCTTTTAAAATTTTTTGAAGAGGATAATAAGTACTTGCATATTATTGACAAGTTTCTTCATTCCCTGTACAATACAGATACAAAAAGAACTGATTCTGAGTTATGGTCTAAAATCACAAACAAATAATATTGTCAAGAAAAGGTTCCTAATAGGAACTTTTTCTGTTACACTTTTATATGGAGAATAATTATGGATTTAAAATACATTGTAACAAATAACAAATATCAAAATATCAATCAAGTATTAAAACAGGAATTTAATGTTTCTACTAGATTACAGCAAAAAATTATTAAAGAACAACATGTTTTTCTAAATTCAAAAATTGCAGATACTCGTTCTAATATTTCTTTAAATGATGTTATATCTGTTAATTTAGATTTTGAAGAAGACAGCGAAAATATTATTTCTACAAAAATGAAACTTAATATTATTTATGAAGATGAATGCTTTCTTATCTTAAACAAACCTGTTGGAATTGCTGTTCATCCTTCAATTTCACATTATACCGATAGCCTTGCTAATGGTGTAAAATTTTATTTTGAAAGTATTGACCTAAAACGAAAAATTCGTCCTATTAATAGGCTTGACTTAAATACCTCTGGATTAGTTATTTTCGCAAAAAATGAGTATGTTCAAGAATCTTTAATTAAACAAATGCAAAATAAAACATTCGAAAAATATTACATTGCATTTGTAGAAGGAACTTTTGCAGATAAAGAAGGAACTATTAATTTGCCCATTGCCCGAAAAGAGAATAGTATTATTGAAAGATGTATTGCAGAAAATGGTCAAACTGCAATTACTGATTATAAAGTATTATCTGAATATGATAATTTTTCAATAGTAGAATGTTATTTGCAAACTGGACGTACGCATCAAATTCGTGTACATATGTCTGCAATTGGTCATCCTTTATTAGGTGATACTTTATATGGAAATTCTTCTAACTTAATTAATAGACAGGCTTTACATAGCTATAAAATTTCTTTTATTCATCCTATTATAAAACAAACTATGAATTTTAGTTGTGATTTACCAGATGATATGAATTCAATATTAATACAAAAAAACATATAAAAAGAGAGATAAATATTTTACATATTTTCTCTCTCTTTTCCTTTATTCAATATTATAAGTAAATCTGTAAGCCGGGTTCTGTCATTCAAAATAGTCATTTATCTAGAACATATATCGCTATATGTCTCAAGCCACGCAATTCAGAAGGTGCCGAGCAGGCTTAATCTTCTACTTAGGTGTTGCTCCAGATGGGGTTTACACTGACCCAGTATGTCACCATACCAGCGGTGAGCTCTTACCTCGCCTTTTCATCCTTACCTATACTTTAATAAGAACTTCAGAAATTTTCATTTCCTTGAACAAAAGTTATAGGCGGTTATTTTCTGTTGCACTTTCCTTAAGGTTTCCCTCACTAGACGTTATCTAGCATCATTGCTCTACGGAGCCCGGACTTTCCTCTCGTAATTTCTTTCGAAATTTACCAGCGACTATTCAATTTACTCATGTTATATTATAGCATGTTTAATTTGACTTGTAAAGAAAAACTAAATCCATTCGCCATATTTTTTGATATATATCTTCTTTGCCCATTCAGCTACTATACAATATAATATTGGAACTCCTATTATAATTGAGAAGTATTTAGGTTCAAGTGCAGTTAATCCTATAGATTTTCCTATAAATGTGAATGGTACTATCATTCCTATTATACTAAGTGCAATTGATGATATATATACTGCTTTTGATGCATGACTTTGTATAAATGGTTTCTTTGCAGTTCTTATAACATGCATTCCTACCAAGTTAGAAACTATACTATAAGTAAACCATGTTGTTTGAAATATTGCTACTTCATGTGCCTTAAATACAAACCATATCAATGCAAATACAATTAAATCAAAACATGAGCTTAATGGTCCCATAAATAACATAAAATGTTTCAAGCCTTTAACATTAAATTGCTTTGGTTTATTCAAATATTCTTCATCTACATTATCTAATGGTAAAGTTAATTGTCCAAAATCATATAGTAATCCTTCTACCAATAATTGTATCGGTGTTTCTGGTAAAAATGGAAGAATTACACTTGCAATTATAACTGACATTACTTCACCAAAATTGAAACTTGCAGCAAGTTTTATATATTTCATTAAATTTGCATAAGTATGACGACCTTCTTTTACACCATCTAACAAAACATGTAAGTCTTTTTCTAGCAATATTATATCTGCTGATTCTTTAGCAATATCTACAGCTGTATCAACTGAAATTCCAACATCAGAATTTACAAGTGATGGGCTATCATTTATTCCATCTCCCATATATCCAACTACATTTCCGCCATCTCTTAATAATCTAACTATACGAGCTTTTTGGATTGGTGAAAGTTTTGCAAATATATTTGTCTTTTTTAATAATCTTTTTACACCTAAATCTGGTAATTTATCTATTTGCGCTCCTGTAACAATTTTTTTTGATTTTATCCCAACTTTTTCACATACACATCTTGTTACTTCTACATTATCACCTGTTAAAACTATAACCCTTATTCCATTTTTTCCAAGTTTTTCGATAGAAGATTTAGCTGATTCTTTTGGTGGATCAAGAAATCCTATAAATCCAATAAGAGCCATATTTTTTTCATCTGTTACATCAAATCCAGCTGTTTTGTTTAAATCATTTTTTTGACATACTGCAACAACACGAAGTCCTTGTTTATTCAATTCTTTTGCAATTTTTTTAATATTTTCTTTTATTGTATTTGTAATAGGTTCAACTTTCCCTTGATAATCTATTAATGTACATATTTCTAAGATTTCTTCTACTGCACCTTTTGTAATTAATTGTGTTTTGCTTCCATCGTTCACTATTACAGAAAGTCTACGTCTTGAAAAGTCAAATGGTATTTCATCAACTTTATTGTATTTTATAGATATTTCATCTAAATTGTGTTCTATTCCACGGTGTATTACCGCTTCATCTATATTGCTTCTTAAACCTGTTTGAAAATATGCATTTAGAAAAGCATGTTTTAATACTCTAAAATCTTCATTCCCCATAACATCTAGATATTTTTCTAACACAATCTTGTCTTCTGTTAATGTTCCTGTTTTATCAGTACATAAAACATTCATTGCCCCAAAACTTTGAATAGAATCTAGTTTTTTTACTATTGTCTTTTTCTTAGACATTCGTAAAGCTCCTTTTGATAATCCTGATGATAAAATTACTGGTAATAGTAATGGAGTTATACATATTGCTATTGCTACTGCAAATGTAAATGATGTTATTATACTATGCTTTTGAACTGTTAATATAAATACAATAGGTATTAATATAAGCATAAATTTTATCAAAAGTTTACTTATATTTTCGATTCCTTTTTGGAAAGCTGTTTTAGGTTTACCTGTTGTTAAAGTATGTGCAACTTTTCCAAAATAAGTATTATCAGCTGTTAGAACTACAATTCCTTTTGCTGAACCACTTATAACATTTGTTCCCATAAAACATATTGTGTCTACATCAGAAAGACCTTCAATTGTTTCATTTGCATCAAGTTCAGTATTTTCAAGTTTTTTTATTGCATCTGACTCCCCTGTAAGTGTTGACTGCCCAACATATAAATCTTTTGATTCTATTATTCTCAAATCTGCTGGTATCATATCTCCTGCAGAAAGTATAACCGTATCACCTGGAACTAAATCTTTAAATGGTAATTTAATCTTTTTTCCATTTCTTACAATTGTTGCAGTTGTTGATACTAATTGTTTTAGTTTTTCTGCCGCCTTATTTGAGCGATATTCTGAAAAGAAATCCAAAAATGTACTAACTGCTACTAAAACTAAAATAACAATTATATTTGCATAACTTGGTACTTCTGCCAAATATACATCTGTATAACATAATACTAATGCAATTCCTATCAGTATGCTATTAAAAGGTGTGAATAAACTTTTTAACAAATAATGATACCATCTTTTAGGTTTTGATTGTGTTACTTCGTTATGTCCAAATCTTTGTAAT
Source organism: uncultured Clostridia bacterium (assembly GCA_934155625.1). Lineage (GTDB taxonomy): Bacteria > Bacillota > Clostridia > TANB77 > CAG-508 > CAG-269. Next base: position 9,548 of record CAKPHD010000027.1, on the reverse strand, counting down.
CTTTTTTCAACCTCTTCGTCTGTTAGTCCTCCTTCTTTTACATTAAATTCAGAAATAAATTCTTCTTTAGAAGTTCTACATAAATGCCCATATATTTTTTCTGTATTTACATCTTCTCTTTTGTCATTTGCCATCTTTTATTACCTCCTCTAGGTCGTCAAAAGGGTTATATCCCTTTTAAATAAATTTACTATTTATATTATATAATTTTTCTAGCTTTTTTAAACATAAATATGATACCACTATGAACTTTATAATTCAATATTTTTGTTTTATTTTTATAAATTTTATAAATTTTTAATTAATATTAGACTACTAAAAAGACTTAAAAATATAAGTTTTAAATGAAATACCGAATGTGCATGAAGAAATTTTAGAAATTTTATGCAGTTTTATGGAAAGAGTTCACGAGAGTGGAAGGGTGCCATAAAACAAATTAGAATTTCTTAAATTTCGTAATAAGCCGAGGTATGTAATGAAAAAATTATATTTCTAAGTCTTTTAATTCAAACTTAGTAAATTCTTATAAAAATAAAAGACCTTTGAATTATCATTCTAAAAGGTCTTTCGTTTATTATACAAGCTCATCAATATATTCAGTGTTTACAAAACAAATTTCTCAGTCCATTCACATCAACAATATAATTACATTTATTATTACTATCTTTTTTATATTGAACTTTCCAAAAATCAAGAAAATTCAGTTCCTGTTCATTTAATGGCACAGAAATAGCATTGCTATCAGTATTCTGTACTCTTCCATAAAGGTGTTTTGATATGTAACATTGGCAATTCATAGACTTCAACCTCCTTAGTAAAAAACTCATATAATAAACCTATATAATTAGTTACTCGTTTATTGTATACTTGTCTTTTTGAAAAGTCTGTTGAAATTTGTCGAATCTATTATTTTTTTTTGCACCGTTAAGAACCGGTCCCATCGGTGCAATTTTCTTTTCCAACAATTTCTTCAAACACTTTTAGAATCTCCTCAGTAAGATAAATCGCACCACAAGGTTTTAAATCTTCATTGATTTTGACCATAACACTAATATTGTTTTGCTCACCATGGAAAAATTTAATTGCCCCTCTAAGTTTTGCTTTTTGTTCTTCTGTAAGATTTGTAATATTGAGAGTTAGCATATTAGGTTTGTTTTCTCCAAAGTTTTTAATTTCATTTGCTACTATTTTAGTTGCATCATCTTCTCTAATGCTAAGTCTACCATTAATCATAACAATGTTTTCTTCTACTAAAACATTTTGTGCTTTCATATATGTTGGCTCAAACACGATTATTTCGGCTGAACCATATAAATCTTCTATTGTAACAAATGCCATTATTTTATTGTTTTTAGTATATTTCTTTTTTACAGATGTAATAATTCCAGCAATTTTAACTTGTTGCCCATCTTCAAACTTCATTCTTTCTTTTGCTCTAATATCCATATTCTCATCATCTACAGCAGAAGCTGTATTGATTTCATCTATTTCGTGCATTTGTAATGAAGATATGTTTGTTGTTGCTATTATTTGCTCTCTTATTTTTTCAAGTGGATGTCCTGAAATATAAATTCCCAACATTTCTTTTTCTATTGAAAGCAATTCTCTTTCATTCAATTCAGGTCTTTCCATAAAATTATATTTTATTTCATTTATATTATTTTCTTCTTCGTCATTTTCTCCGCCTAAGTCAAACATTGATACTTGACCATCTATTCCTTTTTTATTATAAGATTGAATTGTATCTATTATTGTTTCAAAAGAAGCTAATAATGTTGCTCTTGTTTCTGGGAATTCAGTGAATGTTCCTGCTTTTATTAAACTTTCTACACATTTTTTATTTACAGATTCTCCTGCCATTCTTTCACAAAAATCAGTAAATCCTGTAAATTCTCCATTTGCGCTTCTCTCTTTTATTATGTTTTCTACCGGTTGTACCCCAACATTTTTGATACTTCCTAATCCAAAACGAATTTTGCCATCTTCTACAGCAAATCTTCCAAAGCTCTTATTTATGTCTGGTTTTAATATTTCTATTCCAAGCTTTTTGCATTCGTCTATGTATTCTGGAACTTTGTCTAGATTTCCTAAATAACTGTTAAGCATTGATGCCATAAACTCAGCTGGATAATATGCTTTTAAATATGCTGTTCTGTATGCCACTACTGCATAACATGCAGCATGTGATTTGTTAAACGCATATTTTGCAAATTCAGACATTTCATCAAATATTTTATTTGTAGATTCTGCATCAATTCCATTTCTTACACAACCTGGTACAATAATTTTTCCATCTTCATCAACTTGCCCATTAATGAAAACTTCTCTTTCTTTAGCCATTACATCAAGTTTCTTTTTTCCCATGGCTCTACGCACCAAATCTGCTCTTCCTAGAGAATATCCTGCTAAATCTCTTACTATTTGCATAACCTGTTCTTGGTAAACCATACATCCATAAGTTACATTTAATATTGGTTCCAAACTTGGATGTGTATATTCATTATGTCCTGGATTTTGTTTTCCTCTTATATATCTTGGAATTTGATCCATTGGGCCTGGACGGTATAATGAAACACCTGCTATTAAGTCTTCCAAACAGTCCGGCTTTAATTCTTTCATAAAGTTTGTCATTCCTTGAGATTCAAATTGAAATATTCCTGACGTTTTACCTTCTTGCCATAATTTATATACTTTAGGGTCTGACATTTCTTGGTCGAACTCTACATCTATTCCTCTAGTTTCTTTTACAAGATTTATTGTATCTTTTATAACTGTTAAAGTTCTTAGTCCTAAAAAGTCCATTTTTAATAGTCCTAATTCTTCAAGTGTTGTCATTATATATTGAGTTGAAATTTGATTGTCTCTTACATATAAAGGCACATAAGTATCTACTGGGTCTTTTGTGATTACAACACCACATGCATGTGTTGAAGCCTGTCTTGGCATACCTTCTAATGCCATTGCTATATCTAATAATTTATGAATTTGCTCATCAGCTTCATATAAATCTTTTAATTCTTTATTTTGCTCTAGTGCTTTTGGAATTGTTATATGTAATTCTGTTGGTATCATTTTAGCAAGTTTATCAGCTTCTGCATATGGAAAATCTAATACTCTTGCAACATCTCTTATTACCATTTTTGCAGCCATTGTTCCAAATGTAATAATCTGCGAAACATGGTCATGTCCGTATTTTTCTGAAACATAGTCAATTACTTTTTGTCTGTCTACATCAGAAAAGTCAACGTCGAAATCTGGCATACTTATTCTTTCTGGATTTAAAAACCTTTCGAAAAGTAATCCATATTTCATTGGATCAATATCTGTTATTTCTATTGCATAAGCCAAAATTGAACCAGCACCAGATCCTCTTCCTGGTCCTACTGGAATTCCATGGCTTTTAGCATAATGTATAAAGTCCCATACTATTAAATAATAATCAACATATCCCATTTTTTTGATTATGCCAATTTCATATTCTGCTCTTTTTAAAATTTCTTCTGATGGATTTTCTCCATATCTCTTTTTTAATCCATCATCACATAATTTTTTTAAGAAATCATAATGTGTTGGATATTCTGCTGGTACATCATAGTTCGGCAATATTGTATGCCCAAATTCAAATTCTACATTACATTCATCTGCAATTTTTACTGTATTTTCTATTGCATCTGGAAATGCAGAAAAATAATCGCTCATTTCTTGTGGTGATTTTACATATAATTCGTCTGTTTCAAATCTCATTCTGTCTTCATCACTCATTCTTTTTCCTGTTTGAATACATAACAAAATTTCATGATTATATGCATCTTCTCTTTTTAAGTAATGTGCATCATTTGTTGCAACTAATGGAATATCTAATTTTCTTGCTAATTGTACTAATTTTTGATTTGCCAAAACTTGCTCTTTTAGTCCATTATTTTGAATTTCTATATAATAATCTTTTCCAAATACTCTTTTATGCCATAATGCTATTTCTTCTGCTTTTTCATTTTGACCATTTAATAATGCTTGATTTACACTTCCTGCTAAACAAGCACTTAAACAGATTAATCCTTCATGATATTTTTCTAATACTTCTAAATCTATTCTTGGCTTATAATAATATCCTTCTGTAAATCCTATTGATACTAATTTACTTAGATTTTTGTACCCCTCATTGTTTTTGGCTAGCAATATTAAATGATTATATCTATTATCTATACCTGGCTCTTTATTTAGTCTTGAACGTGGTGCAACATATACCTCGCATCCTATTATTGGCTTTATGCCTTCTTTTTTACATGCTTTATAAAAGTCAATGGCTCCATACATTACTCCATGGTCTGTTATTGCCATTGCATTCATTCCTAGCTCTTTTGCTCTTACCGGCAAATCTTTTATTCTATTTGCTCCATCTAATAAACTAAATTCACTGTGTATATGTAAGTGTACAAATTTTGACATAGTTTTCTCCCTTTCTTTCAGGCTATTGTATCACATTTATTATTAATTGAAAATATTTTTTGTAATTTTTATAAAACACATAAAAAAAGCAATCCCCGCCTTAGCCGTAAGTTGTCTGAATTTTTAAGGACCTGTCTTCGACAGGTGGGTGCCTGCTTGAATATTCCTGGGCTTCTTACTACTCGAAAGTGTAAGCTTGCACGCCATACTCAAAGTTTTGGCCCCTCTTTAAACTTGTAGGTTCTAAAAATTCTGTGCTACACGTACTATGCAGGGTTTGCTTATTTCGTTTTTGTTATTAATATATTAGCATATTTTTATTCAAATTGCAACCCTCTATGAGTTCAAATTTTTCCAAAAATATATGCTAATTATATTATATCTCTCTTTTTCAAATTTATTCTCGCTCTATTTGTTTTTTTGCAATATTGACTTTATCGAAAAATTATAATCCCATAATTTCTTTTGCAACTTCATTTATAGTTTTTCCTTCTGCTGAAGCTCCCATTTTAGCTTTTGCTTCTTTCATGATTGCTCCCATGTCTTTCATTGATGTTGCACCAATTTCAGCAATTATTTTTTGTACTTCTTCTTTTACTTCATCTCTACTTAATTGTTTTGGTAGATATTCTTGAAGTACTTCTATTTCTCTATTTGTTAAATCTATTAAATCTTGTCTTTCTGCTTTTTCGAAATCTTTTAAAGCATCTTTTTTAGTTTTTACTTCTTTTGCTATAATATCTATAATTTTGCTATCTTCTACTTCTATACCTTTATCTTTTTCTATTTGTAGTATTGATGCTCTAACCATTTGAACTGTATTTTTTCTTACAGTATCCTTATTTTTCATTGATTCTTTTAAATCTTCCATTAATTTTTCTTTTAACATTCTAACCACTCCTTAATCTTGAATTATAATATCACAAAAATGCGAAAATGTCTATCTAATTTTTTTTATAATTCACAACTAAATTATATAGATTCTAGAAAATTAATGATATATTGTTTTTGAAATACCGTGTAAGCGACCAAATGAGCATATAATTCTTCGGGAATGTCCACACTCTTCTCCTTTAAAACATTATTATTTTTCCATTTTGTTTTAGCCATTCATCTATTTCTTTGTAATTAGGTATATATTTTTGTACCAAATCATAGAAATCCTTATTATGATACTTAAATTTCATATGACATAACTCATGTACAATTATTGCATCCACTTTATCTTCTGGCAACATTATTAACCTTGATGAAAAATACACGTTTTTCTTGCTTGGCATACAGCTACCGTATCTTGTTGTTGCATCTCTTATTTTGAATTCATTATATTTAAATCCTGTTATTTTGCTCCAATATGGAAGCTTTTGGACTATTAAAACCTCTGTATTATTTTTGAATAATTTTTTTATTGCTTTATCAACAGTTTGTTTAATGATATTCTGTTCTAAATCTTTAGGTACTTCTATCAAAAGTATTTTGTTATCTGGTTGTAATGAAATACTTATTTTATTCGAATCAGTAATATTTCTTATTATTGAAAATTCTTCTCCCTGGTAATATATTGTTTCTCCTGTTTTCCATTGTTTTATTGAATCAATTTCAGAATCTAAAATCTTTTTATATTTATTATAAATATCATCTTCCTGATCTTCTAATATCTGCAATAATCTTTTTTTAGATAACCTAGTTGGTTTTGTAATATTTAGTACATTTCCTTTAAAATATATTCTTATAGTTTTAGATGTTTTATAATTCTTTATTTCTGTTGGTATTTCTAAGTCTTTAATTTTTAATATTTCCATTTTAAATTTCTATTAATCCTCCATAATCAATAATATCAAAGTCTTTAAATTCAATTATCTTTATTTTTTTACTTGTTATAAAATCTCTAATTCTGCCATCAATATCTATTTTATTTAAATCTCCAAACACGATGATTGAATCACCCAACCTTGTAATACATCCACCTATGAATCCTTTTTTACTACTGTAATTTTCGCCATTTAACAATTTTATATCTAAATTATTTTCTACTAATAAAGTATCAATATCATTAAATTTCAATATTTTATATAAACCTTTGTCAGAAACAATCGCTGAATTATCATCAATTACTGCAATTGAACAATTAGTATAGCCTTGTGCTGTATTTATTAATTCATAATTATTGTTAATTAATTCTTGTTTTAATTTTGCGTCTGTATATTGAAAATTGTGTATTGCCTTTTTTCCAATTGTACAAACATTATATTTTATATCAGCTGGATATTTTTCTTGTATTTCATCTTGGCCTTTTATACTCTTCTTTGCATATGGCATAATATTTTGGTATTGAGTTGGCTCAATAATAATTTTATCTCTAACTTTACATGCAAATATATCAACATGTGATGATATTTCTGGATATACTTTAGTGCTTGTATTTATTTCTATTAGCTCATATCCTAATTCTATTAATTTTTCTTTTTCAATTTTTCTAATTCTATTATCTATAATTACTCTTTTTTTCATCTATTACCTCTTTGAATATTATAGTTTATTTTTTTAATCTGTCAATAGAAATGTTCCCTTTAGGCAGAAAAATCCTGAGGTGAAAACATCACCCCAGGAATAGCCCTAAAGCAGATACCATCTCGCTTCTGAAGGAAATAATTCTCCCTCACTTATTATACGGATAATTCCTTCTTTTGCCATTAGGTATTCAAAATATCTGTCCTGACTCTTGTTAAAGGAGTATTTGCTTGCTATTTGCTCAAAATTGATATTCAATTTTCTTAAATAGCAGTCAAAATAGGACTGGTCATTTGGAGTTCTTAAAAGATAAAATGTTCTTTCACCTTCTGGTAACTCCAAGCCATTGAAGATGTCTTGCACTATTTCTATTGCAATACATGTTCTTGATTCTGGAAAATCTTTTCTCCATATCTTATATTTATTTTCATCTATATAAGACTTGATCTCATGTACTACATCTTCAACGTCTTTCCGTTCTTCTTCTGCTTTTGGAAAATTATCCATAAGTCCTCTCATAATGTCATGAATTGTCTGCTCTGTTTTCATACTGTCCTTCCTCTCCGCTCTGCTCAATTATTCAGAGCTTGTATAAATGTTATTGTTATCTTTTCCATTATACCATATTATGTAAAATATTTCAAATTATTCTTTAAATATTTTGAATAACTTTTATAGCACATTTTAGTCCATCAATAGCAGCTGTCATAATTCCGCCAGCATAACCAGCCCCTTCTCCGCAAGGATATAATCCTTTAACACTTATAGAATTTAGACTTTCTTTGTCTCTTATAATTTGTACAGGTGATGAACTTCTAGTTTCTACTCCTGTTAGAACTGCATCTTTATCTGCAAATCCATGTAGCTTCTTATCGAGTTCTTGTACTGCTTCTTTCATTGTTTCTGCTACAAATCCAGGTAAAATTTCATTTAAATCAGCTCCTGTTACGCCTGGCATATATGTCGGTTTTATTTTTCCAAACTCTTTTGTTTTATGTCCTTCTATAAAATCTTCTACTCTTTGAGCAGGTGCATTATAATTGCTTCCGCCTAATTTAAATGCTTTTTGTTCTAACTCTTCTTGAAAATACATTCCATCTAATGGTGAATTTTTATAATAGTCTTCTACTGTAACATTTACAAGTAATGCACTATTTGCATTTTTTCCATCTCTAAAAAAATTACTCATTCCATTTGTTACAATTGAGTTTTCTTCAGAATTTGAAGCCATTACTTGTCCTCCAGGGCACATGCAAAATGTATAACATGTTCGTCCGTTTTTAGCATGGTATACTAATTTATAATCTGCTACTGGTAATTGCATTTTAATTCTTTCTCCATATTGAGCTTTATTTATATCTTCTTGCAAATGTTCAATTCTTGTTCCTACAGCAAAGTTTTTTGGCTGTATTTCAATTCCTAATTCATATAATTTTTTAAATGTGTCTCTTGCACTATGACCTATTGCCAAAATTATTGAATCTGTTTCTATTCTTTTATCTTCACAAATAACGGCTTTTATTTTTCTGTTTTCTATTTCAAAATCTGTTGCTTTAGTATTAAATAGGACTTGTCCACCTTTTGAAATGATATATTCTCTAATATTTTTTACTATTTTTCTCAAATTGTCTGTACCGATATGAGGTTTGGATGTATATAAAATTTCTTCTGGGGCACCAAATTCAACAAATTCTTCTAGTACTTTTCTGGAGTACATATTTGCAGAATTTCCTGTGTTTAGTTTTCCGTCTGAAAATGTTCCTGCTCCTCCTTCTCCAAATTGAATATTAGATACCGGCGAGAATTCTCTATTATTAGCAAAGTTTTCAACATCTTTTATTCTTTCTTCTACACATTTTCCTCGTTCTAAAATAATTGGCTTTATTCCATTTTCAACTAATAACAATCCTGCAAATAGTCCAGCTGGTCCCATTCCAATAATTACAGGTTTATATTTACTATTTCTTTTCACTTCTATTTCCTGCCATTTTTCTTCTTTTACTTTACCAAATTTGATTTCTCTTTTTTCATCTTTTAGTTTGATATTTATTGAGTAATTATAATAAATATCTTCTTTTTTTCTTGCATCTATAGATTTTTTATAAATATGCCATTCTTCTACTTCTTCTTGTTTTATTTTGTTTTTTGTAATTGCTCTTTTGAATACTTCTGTATCACTTAAATTTTCTCTTATTTTTATATTATCTATTCTTATCATTTTTTCTCTTTTCTATATAATAACTATATTTATGCAGACAGTTTTTTATATTATACTATTTTTATAATTTTTTTATTTTTTCTTCACTCAATCCCGTTATCTCTGCAATTTGCTTTATTGACATTTTTTGTTTTTTTAATTTTTTCGCAATTTCTTTCAATTTTTGTTCAGTCTCTTTTTTTCCTTTTTCTATTCCAATTTTTTCTCCTTGTTCTTTTCCTTCTTCTCTAGCACAATCAAGCGCTGATTGTTCCTCAAATTTAGCCATTTGTTTAAGCTCTGCTAATCTTTTAACCTCTTCATCTCCTGTTAAAACTTCATAATTTTCTATTGCCTTTCTTACCTTTGAATTTTTCTTACTTGCCATTTCTAA
>CAKPHD010000026.1 GCA_934155625.1 uncultured Clostridia bacterium | reverse complement strand
CAAGTGATACATTTAGTAAACAAGGAATATATGATTTGGCCGGAAATGTAGGGGAGTGGACATTAGAATATACTTCTGATTCAAGCTATCCTTGTGCTGATCGAGGTGGCTATTACAACTACTATGGTGGCGGCGGTCCAGCAGTGGGACGTGACATCGGCGGTACGACCGATTACGGCGTTGGCGTCGGTTTCAGGGGGGCACTTTATTAAGGTAGCCCTGAGTCCTGTGTAGCGATATACTAGAATGGACTCAACCAAAGAATTAAATATAAAAATCAGAACAAGAGGAAGACGGGTCGCACATGATGCGAAGCAACAAAGTGCGGCCCGCCGAAATTTTAGAAAGCACAGCATATAGAAATAACAAGTTAACCTAATAGCTATCAAGCAAAACTTTGATGCTAATTAGGTTAATATTTTTTTGAATAAAATTAATTAAACAATTTAGCCATTACAATTCACAGTAAAATTATATAAACTTTAGAAAATTAATAATATATTGTTTTTGAAATACCGCGTAAGCGATCAAACGAGCTTATGCGAGTGCGGTATGGAGCAATCTACATACAAATATTTTTATTATGAAGATTGCGACACCAAGGTATAAAAAAACAATATATTATTAATTTCTAAGTCTAATATTATATGCTATAACACATGGCAACAAAAAATAAACTTTACATAACCATTGCAAAAACTCTCTATATATGATACAATATAAAATAACATTTGTAAAAAATAAAACGCCGACCTGGTGTTTTTTCGTATAAAATATAAAAAAGAAAAAGGAGAGAAGCAATGGTAAAAAAATTCTATTTAGACAAAGAAAAAGACATAATAGTAAATTTAAGCAAAACAGGAGAAGACGAAATCACATATATATTAGAAACACCAAATCACAATTCAGGAAACCTAATAACAAACTTAGCAAAAATATGCAATGTCGAAACAATCAAAAACGAAAAAGACATGAAAATAATAACAGGCAAAATACCAGCAAGCATCAATGGTGACAACGAAGAAGTATATATATTTAGATTAGGTGGAATAAAAATAGCAAACATATTTGAAGATAGAATAGAAATAAAGGCCAAAATTCCAGCAATAACAAAAACATTAATGTCACAAACCAAAAACTACAAATTACCAATAGAAAAAACAATAGTAAAAACATATATCTTAAAAAAATCAAAATTTAGAACAGACTTGCATACACACATGAATGCAAACTTAACGCCAGACTGTTTAATTGCATTAGGAATAGCACATCAAATAAGATATCCATTATATTATATCAAAAAATTAAATTTAAAATTAAGTCAAGAGCAAGAAGAAAAAATTAATAAAAAAAGAAAAGAAGTAGAAAAACAATTCAAAGATTCACCATTAAAAGGAAAATACAAAACAAGAAAAATAGATGATAATACATTTATAAACTTTGCAGACTTTATATTAAACAATTTAGAAAATTCAGAATACAATATAAGCAAAATAAGAGCAAGCCTTGCAATAATGAAAGATGGCCAGGCAGTATTCACAAACCTAGAAAAATGCTATATTTACAGATATGTATTTGCAAAAGGAATTCAATCAGCAGAAAAAATAAAACTAACAGAAAACAAAATCAATAAAATTCCAGAACCAGATATAATAAAAACAGTATTAAAAATGTTAGAAGATAAAAAAGCAGAAAGCCCATACAAAAATAACACATTAAGACAAGACAAACTATTATGGACGGCAAGAGAATATCAAAGACAAGGAATACAATATGTAGAAATAGCAGATACAGATTTAGCTAAAACAGGCGAACCAGCAGTAAAACTACTAGAAGAAATACACGAAATTTTACCATTAATAGAAAAAGAAACAGGAGTAAAAATAAGATTTTTAGTAGGAATAAGAAGAATACCATTAACAATAATAAAAGACCAAAAAACAAGTAACACATATTTAAGAGAAAACGTAAATGTATTAAGAGCAGTAGCCAAAAGTCCATATGTTGTAGGAAGTGACTTTATAGGAGAAGAAATAAATGACATATCTGATTTGCAACCTGCAATAAATGAAATTGTAAAATATGTAAACGAAGAAGACAAAGATTTTACAATAAGAATACATGCTGGTGAGAATGACAGTTTAAGAGACAATGTAAGAAAATCAATAATGTGCATAAAAGAAGCATTACAAGAAGGACAAGAAATGCCAAGATGTAGGTTAGGCCATGGACTTTATTCAGAAGACTTACGAAGTAAAGCTGGACATGAGCTAATGGAATTGATGGAAGAAAATGGAGTAGTTATAGAATTTCAATTAACATCAAATGTAAGACTAAATAACTTAAGCGATTTGTCAAATCATCCGCTAAAAACATTCTTAAAAAATGGTGTAAAATGTGTACAAGGAACAGATGGATGTGGATTTTATGGATCAGATGCAATTGATGAGCAATTAGCATTACAAAACTTATTAGGTTTAACTGAAAAAGAATTCAGCAAAATGAGAGAAACAGAAAAAGAAATAATAGAAGATAGAGAAAAATATTTTGCAGAAAAAAGCAAGAAGTTCGAAAAATTCTTAAATGGAAGAACAATAAGAGAAGCTGTATTAGAATTAGAAGAAAAAAACATGAAAGAAACAGAAGGAAAAGAAGAGCTTAGAGCTTTTAACAATCTTGACACAGAAAAAGAATTAAAAAACAAAATAAAAGAACTTCCAACAGACAAAGTACCAGTAATAATAGCCGGAGGAAGTTTCAACACAAAAGGAAGAGAAACAGTGCCATCAGAAGAAGGAATAAATGTATTAAAAGAATTTATAAAAAAAATAAACAGCAACAATGCATATTTAGTAGTTGGTCACAAAATGCAAGGCTATGAAAAGGCAGTTGTAGATATAGCAAAAGAAGTAAACAAAAATATTGAAATCAATGCAATAGTTCCTAAAGTAGTAACTGAAAAAGTAAAAAATAGATTATTAGAAGAAAAAGTAGACGGAATTTGTATTTCGCCTGAAACAGAAGAGCTTGGAATATATAAAAGCTTTAATTATGAAATATTTGAGAGAAGAAAATCAATAGTAATTGCATTTGATGGAAACTCACCAGTTTTAAATTTAGTACAAGAAGCTAAAAATGGTAAAGGAAAATCAAAAATATATGTAAATCAAGAAAATGAATTGCTAAGAGAAAAAGCAGAAACATTGGAAGGGTATGTAGTTCCATTCAAAATGAATGAAAATATTGCACATAAAATATTTGAAGAAAATCCTGAAATTTTAAAGTAAACACTTGACAAATCGGTAAAAAAGGTGTAAAGTATATTAGCATTACACCTTTTTATTATGTTAAAAAGGATGGAAGCACAAAAGAAAGAAGGTAGTGATATGGAGAAAAAAGTAGAAGTAAGCATGTTATTACAAATCTACGGAGAACTATTAACAGAAAAGCAATACAGAGTAATAGATTACTACTACAATGAAGACTTATCATTATCAGAAATTGCAGAAAATGAAGAAATAACAAGACAAGGAGTAAGAGACATCATCAAGAAAGGAGAGAAAAAACTTTTCGAATACGAAGAAAAGCTATTGTTTATGAAAAAGACAATTAATCAAGAAAAGCTAGTACAGCATATATTAGTAAACTTAAACAAAATACAAAAAGACTCATCAGACAAAAAAGTTACAAATATATTAGAAGAAGTAAAAAAAGAATTAAATTGTTTAGTATAAACAAAAGAAAGGAATGGTATTATGGCATTTGAAGGATTATCATCAAAACTACAAGAAATAACAAGAAAACTTAGAGGAAAAGCAAGAATAACAGAATCAGACTTAAAAGAAATGCTAAGAGAAGTAAAACTTGCACTACTTGAAGCAGATGTAAATTACAAAATTGTAAAAGAATTCATTAACAGCATACAAGAAAAAGCATTAGGTCAAGATGTAATGAAATCATTAACACCAGGGCAACAAGTAATAAAAATAGTAAAAGACGAAATGATAGAACTATTAGGAGGAACAGAAAGTAAAATAAACTTTACACCAAATCCACCAACAGTAATCATGTTAGTCGGATTGCAAGGTTCAGGAAAAACAACAACAGCAGGAAAGCTTGCAAACTTATTAAGAAAACAAGGAAAAAAGCCATTACTAGTTGCATGTGACGTATATAGACCAGCAGCTATAAAACAATTAGAAGTTGTAGGAAAGCAATTAAACATACCAGTATACAGCAACGAAAATTCAAAAGACGTTGTACAAATCAGTAGACAAGCAATGAGTGTAGCAATGTCAAAATTGAATGATGTAGTAATAATAGATACAGCAGGTAGATTACACATAGATGACGAGCTAATGCAAGAACTAAAAAATCTAAAAACAAACATCAAGCCACATGAAATACTATTAGTAGTTGACTCAATGACAGGTCAAGATGCAGTTAATATAGCACAAACATTCAACGAAACAGTTGGAATAGATGGAGTAGTATTAACAAAATTAGATGGTGACACACGTGGTGGTGCAGCGCTTTCTGTAAAAAAAGTTACAGGAAAACCAATAAAATTTGCAGCAACAGGTGAGAAGCTAAGTGATATTGAAGTATTTAATCCAGAAAGAATGACATCAAGAATACTTGGAATGGGAGATGTACTTTCAATAATAGAAAAAGCTGAAGAAGCAATAAGTCAAGAAGATGCAGAAAAATTAGAACAACAACTTAGAAAAAATGAGTTAGACTTAGATGACTATTTAGCACAAATAAGACAAGTAAAGAAAATGGGTTCACTTTCATCAATATTAAAAATGTTACCAGGAATGAACAAAATAAAAGACTTAAATATTGATGACAAAGAATTTGACAAAATTGAAGCAATGATTTGTTCAATGACAAAAAAAGAAAAAAGAAATCCTAAAATATTAAATGGAAGCAGAAGATTGCGTATAGCAAAAGGTAGTGGAACAACAGTGCAAGATGTAAATAAATTTATGAAATCATTTGAAATGACACAAAAAATGATGAAACAAATGAAATCAAACAAAGGTGGCATGAGAAAAATGATGAAAAGCATGGAAAACATGGACCCAAAAGATTTGAAAAATTTCAAAATCTAAATTAATTAGTTATTAAATTTTTAAATTTATATATAAATTCTAATGCAGGAGGTGAAAATAATGGTAAAAATAAGATTACAAAGACAAGGAAAGAAAAAAGCTCCTTTCTATCACATAGTAGTAGCTGATTCTACATCTCCAAGAGATGGAAAAATCATTGAAAAAATTGGTTCTTATGATCCAATGACAAAACCATCTACAATAGTTCTAGATAAAGAAAAATTAGAACAATGGATTAAAAATGGTGCACAACCAACTGATACAGTAAAATCTTTAATTAAGAATGCTTAGAAAGGAGATATCCTGTGAAAGAAGTATTAGAAACAATCATTAAAAACTTAGTAGACAACCAAGATTCAGTAGAAATCAAAGAAGTCGAAAATGAAAAAAGCATAATCTTCGAAGTAAGAGTTGCAGATGGAGATATGGGAAAAATAATCGGAAGACAAGGCAAAATTGCACAATCTATTAGAACAGTAATGAAAGCAGTTGCAAATAGAAAAGATAAAAAAATAACTGTTGAATTTATTGGATAAAGGAATGGTACAAACATGCAAAAAAGATTTGAAATAGGTCAAATTGTAAATACATTTGGAATAAAAGGAGAAGCAAAAGTAGTTCCTTTTACAGATGACATAACAAGATTTGACGATTTAAAAAAAGTATATGTCAAAACCAAAAAAACAGAAACTCTATATAAAGTAGAATCTGTAAGATATCATAAAAACATGGTATTACTAAAATTAGAAGGTATAAACAATCCAGAAGAAGTTGAAAAATTAAAAAATGCATATCTTGAAATTGATAGAGAAGATGCAATACCTTTAGAAGAAGGTACATATTTTATAGCTGATTTAATTGGATTAGAAGTATACACTGATGATGGAAAGTTACTAGGAAAAGTTGATGATATCTATAATACAGGAAGTAAAGATATATATGTAGTAAAAGATGAATTAGGAAAACAAGTTTTGTTACCAGGAATTGATGAGGTAATAAAAGAGGTCAAATTAGATGATAGAATTATAGTTCATCTTATACCAGGATTGATTTAAAAATGGAGGAACTATGAAATTTGATGTGTTAACACTCTTTCCAGAAATGTTTGAGCCAATAAAGCAAAGCATAATAGGAAGAGCAAAAGAAAAAAATCTAATAGATATAAATTTAATAAACATTAGAGATTTTTCAAAAAACAAACATAAAAAAGTTGATGATACTCCATATGGTGGTGGAGCTGGCATGGTAATGCAAGCAGATGTAGTAAATGATGCATATGAATCAATAAAAGACTCAAATGCAAAAGTAATATATATGTCACCACAGGGAAAGGTATTAAATCAAAAAAAGGTAGAACAATTAAGCCAAGAAGAACATCTTATAATCCTTTGTGGACATTATGAAGGTATAGACCAAAGGGTGATTGACAAAATTGTAGATGAGGAAATATCTATAGGAGATTATGTATTAACAGGTGGAGAAATTCCAGCAATGGTGTTAATAGATAGTGTAAGTAGATATGTAGATGGAGTATTAAGCAAAGATTCAATATCTGAAGAATCATTTGCACAAGGAATACTTGAATATCCTCAATATACAAGGCCAGAAATTTTTGATGGAGTCAGCGTTCCAGAAGTTTTACTTTCAGGTCACCATGAAAATATAAATAAATGGAGAAGATGTGAAGCTTTAAAAAACACATATCTAAAAAGACCAGAACTTTTAGAAAATGTAAAATTGTCAGACGAAGACAGAAAATTTATAGAAAATATAGAAAGAAGGAGGTAAAATACGATGGATGTCATAAAAGCAATCGAATATGAACAATTAAAAAATGCTATTCCAGAAATCAAAGTTGGAAATACAGTTAGAGTTCATGTTAGAATTAAAGAAGGAAACAAAGAAAGAATCCAAGTATTTGAAGGAATTGTAATAAAAAAACAAGGTGGAGGACTTAACGAAACATTCACAGTAAGAAAAATCTCTTACGGTGTAGGTGTTGAAAAAACATTCTTAATCCATTCACCATTAGTAGAAAAAGTAGAAGTAGTTAGAGTTGGTAAAGCTAGAAGAGCTAAACTTTACTATTTAAGAGAAAGAACAGGTAAAGCTTCTAAGACTAAAGAAATGGTTGGAGCTAGAATTGAAAACAAAATGATAACAATCAAAGAAGAAGTTAAAGAAGTAGCTAAAGAAACAAAAACAGAAGCAACAGCTGAGTAATAAATGAAGGAGATGTCCACAGGACATCTCCTTTGTTAATGATGAAACTTATTTTAGAATACTGTTGCCAGATAATCTAAAGGACTTCTTTCTAATTCCTGATTAGAAGGAATTGAATATCCTACTCCAGTACAAATGTTGCCATCTAACAAGAGACTAGAAAAAGTCCCTGTTGTTTTCCACTTAAGTGGTTTCATAATTTCATGACACAGAACCTGTGCTGCAACATTTGAGAAATAGTCGAATGTACCGATAAATAAAGTGTTTCCATCTTTATGAACAACAAATCTTCGACCATCCTTCTCTAAAATTTTTTCTTCGCTTAACTGTGACATTGGTATTTCCTCCTTGGCATTACGCCGTATAAAAAATGTTGATAGTACCTAGATGTAACGAGGAATATCTACGTTTCATCTACATTAATTTTAGCACACTGACATTAAAATGTCAAAGGTATTTGGAAAAAAAAGGAAAACAAAGATGCGTGGGCTTGCTAAAATTCATATAATGTGGTATTATATAAATGTATAAATATTTTATTAAAGCCTAAGTTTAAGGAGGATTTATTATGGTAATGATTAAAAAATTTTTTAAGGCTATGTTATTTGGATTGCGGGAGTCATCGGAAGACATTTGTACATTTGTTAAAGCGATGGTAGCGCTTTTATGGCTTCCAATAGTTGTAGAAATAATTTTAAGAGTACGGAAAATTAATTTAACCGTAGAAGACGCTGCAGCAACTACGTTCATAGCAGTATGTATTGGAATGTTTATTTTTTTTGGTATTACTCATTGCATTGATGCAATCAAATATCAAGAAAAAAACAAGTGTGACATTAGCGAGGCATGGAGAGCTACAGAAGCTAGAGATAGTGAGGATGATTTCTAAGAACAAAAGACACATTCATAATTGAATGTGTCTTTTTTAGAAAACATATTCCAAAAATTTCAACAAAAAAATACGAAAAACACCTTTACAAAAAAAGATAACTAATATAAAATAAAATGGATAAAGTGGGACAAAATAAAAATGTATACGGAGGAAGAAAATGAAAGAAAAAAATGAATTAAGTTATAGAGATTTAAAAATGATATGTGATCAAAACATGTTTGATTTCGAAACAACAAAAGAATTAGAGCCAATAAATGACGGAATTGGGCAAGAGAGAGGAATAAAAGCACTAGAATTCGGAATTAATGTAAATGTAAAAGGATATAATCTATATTTGGAAGGACCAAGTGGAGTAGGAAAAACAATGTACACAAAAAATTATTTAGATAGTATTGCTCCAAAGAAAAAGGTTCCAAATGACTGGTGTTATATATATAACTTTAAAAATCCAAATGAGCCAATAGCAGTATCACTTCCAGCAGGTCAAGGAAAAGAATTTAAAGAAAATATGGACGGATTTATAAAAGAAGTAAAAAAAGACATAAAAAAAACATTTAATGCAGACGACTTTGAAAAAGAAAAAGCATTAATAAAAAAAGAATTTGAAGAAAGACGAGAAGTAGTATTAACAAAACTAAATGAAAATTCTCAAAAACATGGGTTTCAAGTAAAATCAGCACAAAATGGAATTTATATGATGCCAGTTGTAGATGGAAAAGTAATACAAGAAGAAGATTTTGATAAATTAGATGAAGAGATAAAAAGAACATATGAAGAAAAATCAGTAATAGTACAACAACAAATAATGGAAGCTATAAGTGAAATAAAACAAATAGAAAGACAATCAGACAAAAAAGTATCAGAATGGCAATCAAATATAGCTTTGTTAACAGTAAATGCACACATTAATTATATAAAATCAAAATATAAAAGAAACAAAAAAATAAATCAATTTTTAAATGATGTAAAGCAAGATGTATTAAAAAATGTATCATACTTTTTAGAGGAAGATAAAAATACTAATAATGTTCAACAACAAATGCCACAACAACATAAAGTACAAGATCCTTGCCTAAATTATAGAGTAAATTTATTTATTGACAATAGTGGACAGGAAGGTTGTCCAGTAGTAATGGACTCAAACTATTCATATCAAAACTTATTTGGAAAGCTAGAATATGAAAACTATTATGGAGCTCTAAAAACAGATTTTACAATGTTAAAACCTGGATTAATGCATAAAGCAAATGGAGGATATATAATATTCCAAGCAAAAGACTTATTAGCAAACCCGCTATGTTATGAAGAATTAAAAAGAGTTTTAAGAATCAAAGAATTAACAATTGATAATACAATGGAACAACGTACTTCAATGGCAATGATATCATTAAAACCAGAGCCAATACCACTTGATTTAAAAGTTATATTAATTGGAAATTCTAATATTTATCATACATTATTATCAATGGATAGTGACTTTAGAAAATTATTTAAAATAAAAGTAGAATTTGAAGAAACAGCACCAATAAATGAAGAAAACGTTAACAAATTAGCAAGATTTGTTCATACATTCTGCGAACAAGAAGAATTGCCACCACTAGACAAATCTGCAATGGCTAGAATAGTAGAATATGCTTCAAGATTAGCAGGAGATAAAGAAAAAATATCAACAAGATTTACAGAAATAGCACAAGTGGTTGGTGAAGCTGGAACATGGGCAAAACTAGGAAAAAGTAAAATTGTAACAGAAGAATATGTTGACAAAGCATTAAATGAAAGAATTGACAGAATAAAAAAATATGATGAAAAATATATCGAAATGATAAAAGAAAATACATTATTAATAAATACAAAAGGTTCATTAGTAGGAGAGCTAAATGGATTAACAGTAATGACAATAGGTGATTATACATTTGGAAAACCAGCAAAAATAACAGTAAACACATATACAGGAAAAGGTGGAATAGTAAATATAGAAAGAGAAGTAGAAATGTCAGGCTCAACACATAGTAAAGGAGTATATATACTTTCAGGATATTTAGGAGAGCTATTTGCACAAGATATACCACTATGTTTAACAGCAAGTATATGTTTTGAACAATTATACAATGGAGTAGATGGAGATAGTGCATCAAGTACAGAATTATATGGACTATTATCAAGTCTTTCAGAAATACCAATAAAGCAATCAATAGCAGTAACAGGTTCAGTAAATCAAAAAGGACAAATCCAACCAATAGGCGGAGTAAATGAAAAAATTGAAGGATTTTTCCAGATATGCAAAATGAGAGGATTAAACGGTTCGCATGGAGTAATGATACCTGTACAAAACATTAATAATTTACAACTTTCTGATGAAGTAGTAGATGCTGTAAAAAATAAACAATTTCACATTTACGCAGTTTCAACAATAGAAGAAGGAATAGAAGTATTAACAGGAGTACCTGCAGGAAAGAAAGATAAAGATGGAAACTTTCCAGCAGGAACAATAAATAGATTAGTTTATGAAAAATTAAGAAAATATGCAAAAGTATGTGAAAAGTAGTAGGCATATGAGGTGAAAAAATGCAAGAACAAGAATACAAAATAAAAAACATAAAATCATTTGAACTAGCAGACATATTTGACTGTGGACAATGCTTTAGATGGAACAAGCAAGAAGATGGAAGCTATACAGGAATATTTAGAAAAAATGTAATGAATGTTCAAAAACAAGGAAATACAGTAACATTTAAAGGAATATGTGATGGAGATATAAAAGAAATAGTAGAAGACTATTTTGACTTAAAAAGAAATTATGAAGATATAAAAAATAAATTATCTCAAATAGACGAAAATGTAAAAACAAGCATAGAATACGGACAAGGAATACGAATACTAAATCAAGATTTATGGGAAATGATAATATCATATATAATTTCAGCAAATAACAATATTCCAAGAATAAAAGGAATAATAGAAAGATTATCAAAAACATATGGGCAAGAAATAGAATGGAATGGAGAAAAATATTACACATTTCCAACACCAGAAGAATTAAAAGATGTAACAGTAGAAAACTACAGAAAACTAGGAACAGGATTTAGAGATATAAGGCTATATGAAACAGTGCATATGATATTAGATAAAAAGGTTGATTTAAAAGAAATGCAAAACAATCCAAATACACTAGAAGTGAGAGAACAACTCCTAACATTATCAGGAGTTGGCCCGAAAGTAGCAGATTGCATATTACTATTTTCAACACTAAAAAGATTTGAAGTATTCCCAATAGATGTATGGGTTAGACGAGTTATGAATGAACTATATATAAAAAATGAAGATGAAACAAAAGTAAACAAAAAAGAAATCGAGAAATTAGCACACGAAAAATTTGGTAATTTAGCAGGAATAGCACAACAATATTTGTTTTATTGGAAAAGAGAAGCCTAAAAGTCATTGACTTTTAGGCTTTTTGCTAGTATAATTAGTATGTTAAAATTTATAAAAAGAGAGAGTGAATAAATATGGCATATAATTTTAAAGAAGTAGAGAAAAAATGGCAAGAAAAATGGGAAAAAGAAGGAACATTTAATGCAAAAAATGATTATACAAATAAAAAGAAATGGTATGGACTAATAGAATTTCCATACCCATCAGGACAAGGGCTACATGTAGGACACCCACGTAGTTATACTGCATTAGATGTAATAGCAAGAAAAAGAAGATTACAAGGTTATAATGTCTTATTCCCAATAGGATTTGACGCATTTGGATTACCAGCAGAAAATTATGCAATAAAAACAAATGTACATCCTAAAATAACAACAGCAAAAAATATTGCACATTTTACAGAACAATTAAAATCATTAGGATTTTCATTTGATTGGTCAAGAGTAATAGACACAACAGACCCAGAATACTACAAATGGACACAATGGATATTTATTCAATTATATAAAAAAGGATTAGCATATAAAGCAACAATGCCAATAAACTTCTGTACTGGATGTAAAGTAGGATTAGCAAACGAAGAAGTTGTAAATGGTGTATGCGAAAGATGTGGAAGTCCAGTAGTGCAAAAAGAAAAATCACAATGGATGTTAAAAATAACAGAATATGCACAAAGATTAATTGATGATTTAGATGATGTAGATTATCTAGAAAAAATAAAAACACAACAACGTAACTGGATTGGGCGTAGTGAAGGAGCAGAAGTAAAATTCAAAATAGCTGGAACTGATGAAACATTAACAGTATATACAACAAGACCAGACACATTATTTGGTGCAACATATATGGTAGTGGCACCAGAACATAAAATAATAGAAGAATATGCTGATAAAATAGAAAATTTAGAAGAAGTAAAAGAATATCAAAGAAAAGCTGCACTAAAATCAGACTTTGAACGTGGTGAAATGAACAAAGACAAAACAGGTGTAGAAATAAAAGGAATAAAAGCAATCAATCCATTAACAAATACAGAAATCCCAATATGGGTAGCAGACTATGTATTATCATCATATGGAACAGGTGCAATAATGGCTGTACCTGCACATGATACAAGAGACTTTGAATTTGCAAGTAAATTCAATTTACCGATAATACTAGTAGTAGCACCAGAAAATGGAAAAGTACAAGAAAAATTAGAAGAAGCATTTACAGACACACAAACAGGAGTATTAGTAAATTCAGGATTTTTAACAGGATTATCTGTTGCAGACGCTAAAAAGCAAGTAATAGAATATTTAGAAGAAAATAAAATAGGAACAAAAAAAGTCAACTTCAAATTACGTGACTGGGTATTTTCGCGTCAAAGATATTGGGGAGAACCAATACCAATGGTATATTGCGAAGAATGTGGATGGGTTCCATTAGACGAAAAAGACTTACCACTAAGACTTCCAGAAGTAAAAGACTTCTTACCAGGAGAAAATGGAGAATCACCATTAGCAAAACATGAAGAATGGATAAATACAACATGTCCACACTGCGGAAAGCCAGCAAGAAGAGAAACAGATACAATGCCACAATGGGCTGGTTCATCTTGGTATTTCTTAAGATACATGGATCCACATAATAGTGAAGCATTAGCATCAAAAGAAGCACTAGAATACTGGTCACCAGTTGATTGGTATAATGGAGGAATGGAACACACAACACTACATTTATTATATTCTAGATTCTGGCACAAATTCTTATATGACATTGGAGTAGTTCCAACAAAAGAACCATATGCAAAACGTACATCACATGGAATGATATTAGGAACAAATGGAGAAAAAATGTCAAAATCAAAAGGAAATGTAATAAATCCAGATGATATAATAAAAGAATTTGGGGCAGACACATTCAGAGTATACGAAATGTTTATGGGACCATTTGATCAAACAGCAAGTTGGTCAATGGACAGCATTAGAGGATGTTTTAAATTCTTAGACAGAGTATGGAATTTAAAAGATATGTTAGTAGATGGAGATACATATACAAAAGAAACTGAAAAAATGATGAATAAAGCAATTAAAAAAGTTTCAAAAGACATAGAAGAAATGAAATTTAATACATGTGTATCAACATTTATGACAATGTTAAATGAATTTACAAAATTAAAACGTATAAATAGAGCAGAATATAAAACATTTTTAACACTATTAAATCCATTTGCACCACATATGACAGAAGAATTAAACAAGTCAGCAGGATTTGAAGGAGAAATAGCAACATATGAATGGCCAACATATGATGAGGAAAAAACAATAGATGATGAAATAGAAATTCCAATCCAAGTAAATGGAAAATTAAAAGCAACAGTAATGATAGCTTTAGACGAAGAAGAAGCATCAGTAAAAGAAAAAGTACATGAAGCAATTTCTGGAAAACTTGATGGAAAAAATATTATAAAAGAAATATATGTTAAAAATAAAATATACAATGTAGTTGTAAAATAGGGGGAGTTTTACTAAGAGGTACTCCCTCTTTTATATTGACAAAAAAGCTTAAAAAATATAAAATAATTCTAAAGTTTAAATAAAAAAGGAGAAGAAACTAAATGTCGAAAAAATTAATCATAACAGAAAAGCCATCTGTAGCAATGGAATTTGCAAAAGTACTAAAAATAAATAGCAATAGAAAAAATGGTTATATCGAATCAGATGACTGGATTATAACATGGTGTGTAGGACATTTAGTAACAATGAGTTATCCAGAAGTCTATGACGAAAAATTAAAATTTTGGAGGTTAGACACATTACCATTTATACCACATGAGTGGAAATATGAAATTATTCCAGCAGTTCAGAACCAGTTTAATATTGTAAAAAGTTTGTTACAAAGAGAAGATGTAGAAGAAATATACAACGCAGGCGACTCTGGGCGAGAAGGAGAATATATCCAAAGACTTGTATTTATGATGGCAAAGCCAAACCCTAAAGCAAAAATAAAAAGAGTATGGATAGACTCGCAAACAGAAGAAGAAATAAGAAGAGGAATAAAAGAAGCAAAAGATGAAAGTGAATATGATAGTTTATCAGATTCAGCATATTTAAGAGCAAAAGAAGATTATCTAATAGGAATAAACTTTTCACGATTATTATCAATTATTTATGGTAGAAGAGTAGCAAAAGAAATAAACGAAGACAAAGCATCTATTTCTATTGGTAGAGTAATGACATGTGTTTTAGGAATGGTAGTATCAAGAGAAAGAGAAATACGAAACTTTGTAAAAACTAAATATTATAAAATAATTGGCGAATACGGAAATGAACAAGGCTCTTTTAAAGCTGAATGGAAAGTAAATGAAAAATCACAAATGTTCGAAAGTAACAAATTGTATAATGAAAGTGGATTCAAAAAAGAAGAAGATGCAAAAGAATTTATAAAAAGTTTAGCAGGAAAAAAAGCAGTAATAACAGAACTAAAAAAATCAACTCAGAAAGAAAAGCCACCATTATTGTTCAATTTAGCAGAAGTTCAAAATGAATGTACAAAAAAATTCAAAATAAAACCAGATGAAACATTGGAAATTATTCAAAATCTATATGAAAAAAAATTAGTAACTTATCCTAGAACAGATGCGAGAGTTCTTTCAACAGCAGTGGCCAAAGAAATATCAAAAAACTTAAACGGATTAGTAAAAGGCTATAAAGACGAAGAGGTACAAAGGCTTTTAAATAAAATGATAACTGAAAAATATTCAACTAATTTAGTAAAAACTAAATATGTTAATGATAGCAAAATAACAGACCACTATGCAATAATACCTACAGGACAAGGCTATGAGAACTATGACAAATTGCCTGAACTACATAAAAAGGTTTATAATACAATAGTAAAAAGATTTATTGCCATATTTTATCCACCAGCAGAATACAATAAAATAAATTTAACAATAAATGTAGAAGAAGAAACATTTTATGCAAGTGGAAAAGTTTGTAAAAATCAGGGATATTTAGAAGTGTTAAAACCTAAGAAGCAAGCTGATAAATCCACAGAAAATGAACAAACTGTGGAAAGCGAAGCGGAAAAAGAGGAGAGCAATTTAGAAATATTGAAAAAATTGAAAAAGGGTCAAGAAGTAGAAACAAAAAATTATGAAATAAAAGATGCAGAAACTTCACCACCTTCAAGATATAATTCAGGCTCAATTATTTTAGCAATGGAGAATGCAGGAAAATTAATTGAAGAAGAAGAGCTAAGAGAACAAATAAAAGGTGCTGGAATTGGAACAAGTGCTACAAGAGGAGAAATAATAAAAAAATTGGAAAGAATAAATTATATTGCCATAAATTCTAAAACTCAAATAGTTACTCCAACTAAAAAAGGAGAGGTAATATATGATGTTGTATATTATGCAATGCCTGATATGTTAAATCCTAAACTTACAGCTAGTTGGGAAAAGGGATTAGATATGGTAGCTAAAAAAGAAATTAAGTCAGATGAATTTATGATTAAACTAGAAAATTATATAAATTCTAAGTTTAATAAATTAGTTGTAAAATATTAAAAAAGCAAGCCTATAAATCTAGGCTCGCTCTTTTTAGCTTACTTTTACTTATAAGGACAACGGTTAATTCCCTTAAGATTAGGGACGCAAGCATTTGGAATGATTCCAAACATCTTCATTGCGGCTGCTTGTGTTTCAGAGGAAGTCTTGCGAATGCAACTTCCTTTACATTTGCTACAATAAACGTTGTTTCTGTTTCCTTTTGAACTAAACATAATGCTCCTTCTACCAGCTTACAAGCTGGATTTTAAATAAAATACTATAAGCTACATCTCTATTATACTATAATTTAATTAAAAAGTCAAAAAACGTTTATTTTTTTGAAAATATATGATATAATATTAACATTAAAACAAAAGGAATGAGATAAAAATGAATACAATATTAGGAGAATTAGGAAAAAATCCGAAATTTTGTGAATATATAAAAAATATAGAAAATAAAAAAAGCCCGATAGCTATATCGGGCTTAACAGACGTTGGAATGGTACAAATGTTATCTGCAACAAAAGAATTTGCCAAAAAGCCGATCTGCATAATCACATATAATGAAATGCAAGCAAGAAAAATAATAGAAGACTTAAAATATTTTACAGACAAAATAACATACATTCCAAAAAAAGAAATAGTAACATATGACTATGTAGCAGAAAGCAAAGACTTGCCATATGAAAGAATAGAAGCATTAAATCAAGTTCAAGGAATGAAAACAGGAATAGTAGTAACAACAATAGAAGCAGTAGCACAAAAAATGATAAGTAAAAAATCATTATACAAAAATGTTTTAAAATTTAAAATAGGAGAAGAACATAAGTTAGAAGAAGTAAAACAAAAACTTATAGATTTAGGATATGTAAGATATGACTTAATAGATGGAAGAGGACAATTCAGTGTAAGAGGTGGAATTGTAGATATATCAATAACAGACAAAAAAGGAATAAGAATAGAATTTTGGGGAGACGAAGTAGACTCAATCAGATATTTTAATATAGTAAGTCAGAGGTCAACAGAAAATACAGATACAGCAACAATATTCCCAGCACATGAATATTTATTAGAAACAGATATTACTACAGTAATAAACAAAATTGAAAACACAATATATAATGACAATTTACAAGTTCAAGTAAAACAAGATATAGAAATAATAAGAAGCGGAAATTATATAAGCAAAATAGATAAATACTTAAACAGCTTTTACGAAAAACAAGAAACAATATTAGATTATTTAAATGATAAATTTATCATAGCATTAGATGAAATAAATAAAATAAATCAAAGAATAGAAAATGTAAATTTAGATAGCCAAAATGTAATGCAATTATTAGCAGAAAAAGGGAAAATAGTACCAGATGCAATAAAAACAATAATGAATTATATTCAATTTGAAGAAAAAATAGAAAAAAGACAATTAATATATCTTGCAAAGACAGATGATGAGTTAAAAATACAAGCAGAAAAATATAATTGGATATATAAAGAAAAGAACTTTTATAAAAGTGAAATAGAAATACTATTTAAAGAATTAATAAAAGCACAAGAAGCAAAAAAGAAAATATATATTTTGGCAGAAACAAAAGAAAAAGCAAAAAAAATATGTACATTACTAAATGAACATGAAATAATAAATAAATATGAAGAAAAACTAGACAAGACAATAATAGTAAAAAATACAGAAAGCTTAGTAACAGTTACAGTAGGAAAACTATCAGCAGGATTTGAATGTTTTGATACAAATCAACTTGTTATAACATCACAAGAACTAATAGAAGGAGAAAAAAGAAAAACATATAAGTCATCAGCATTTAAAGAAGGAGAAAAAGTAGTATTTGCAGACTTAAAAATAGGAGATTATGTAGTACACAAAAATTATGGAATAGGAATTTTTATAGGAGTAAATACTATAACTGCAGATGGAACAACAAAAGATTATATAAAAATCAAATATTATGGTGATGACATCTTATATGTACCAACAAATCAATTAGACAGCATCAGAAAATATGTTGGTGGAGATGAAGGTGGACTAAAAGTAAATAAATTAGGTTCAAAAGAATGGTTAAAAACAAAAGCAAAAGTAAAGAAAAATCTAAGAGAAGTAGCTAAAGAATTAATAGAACTATATGCAAAAAGAGAAAAAGCAAAAGGATATGCATTCCCAAAAGATTCACCATGGCAAAATCAATTTGAAGACAGCTTTCCATATCAAGAGACAGATGATCAATTACGTTGTATAGATGAAGTAAAAAAAGATATGGAAAATGACAAACCAATGGACAGACTACTTTGTGGAGATGTAGGATATGGAAAAACAGAAGTAGCAATAAGAGCTGCATTTAAAGCTGTAATGGGAGGAAAACAAGTAGCATATTTAGCACCAACAACAGTTTTAGCAGAACAACAATACAAAGAATTTAAAGATAGAATGACTGAATTTGGTGTAAAAGTAGAAGTATTGAACAGATTTAGAACACCAAAACAACAAAAAGATATAATAAGAAGATTAAAATTAGGCGAAGTAGATGTGGTTGTAGGAACACATAGAATACTAAGTGAAGATGTAGAATTTAAAGACTTAGGTTTATTAATAATAGATGAGGAGCATCGTTTTGGAGTAAAAGCAAAAGAAAAAATAAAGCAATACAAAACAAATGTAGATGTATTAACAATGACAGCGACACCAATTCCAAGAACATTACATATGTCAATAGTTGGTGTTAGAGATATGTCAGTTATTTATGAACCACCATATAATAGAAAGCCAGTACAAACTTATGTATTAGAATATGATCAAGAAGTAATTAGAGAAGCAATAACAAAAGAATTAGAAAGAAAAGGCCAAGTATTTTATTTATTTAACAATGTAGAAAAGATTATGCAAAAAGCAAACGAAATAGAATCACTTGTACCAGAGGCAAAAGTCACATATGCACATGGAAGAATGACAGGAAAAGAAATAGAAGATATTATGGAAGAATTCATAGAAGGAAAAACAGATATCTTAGTATGTACAACAATTCTAGAATCAGGAATAGACATACCTAATGCAAATACAATAATAGTAGAAAATGCAGACAGGATGGGATTAGCACAACTATATCAAATTAGAGGAAGAGTAGGAAGATCAGACAGACAAGGATATGCATACATAACATATAAAAGAGACAAACTATTATCAGAAGTTGCAGACAAAAGGCTAAAAGCAATAAAAGAATTTACAGAATTCGGATCAGGATTTAAAATAGCAATGAGAGATTTAGAAATTAGGGGGGCAGGAAGTTTACTTGGAGAAATTCAACATGGACACTTAGAACAAGTTGGATATGATACATACTGCAATTTATTAGACGAAGTGGTAAGAGAAATTCAAGGAGAAAAAATTACACCAGAAATAGATGTACAAATAGATTTAGATGTAACAAGTTATATTCCAGATGAATATATTTCAGACTCAAGTCAAAAAATTGAAATGTACCAAGATATTGCACTATGTAAAAATGAAGAAGATATTCAAAATGTTGTAGACGAAATGATAGATAGATTTGGAAATATGCCAAACGAAATTGAAAATTTATTAGATATAGCAAGAATTAAAACATTATGCAAAAAATTAAATATAAGCAAAGTACAAGGAAGAAGAAATTTCGTGTTATTTATGTTTGAGACTGGTGAATTAAATATTGATATAAACGAATTAGTTAAAAAATATAGAAATAGAATCAAATTTACACAAGGAATAAAACCACAGATTACATTAATGTTACAAGATTCTACAGAAAAAGGTTGCTTAAAAGAAACTATGGAATTTTTGAAAGGTTTAATTGAAAAAGATTAGGCTACTTGGTAGAAAAAGAAAGGAAAGTTGAAATATGCAAGTAATTTCAAGTAAAGATAATGAATTAATAAAACATATAAAAAAACTAAAAGATAAAAAACATAGAGACGAAAGTAATGAATACATTATCGAAGGAGTAAAATTAATAGAAGAGGCGGTAAAAGAAAATGCAAGAATTAAAAAGATAATAGTATGTGAAGATACAACAAGAACATATGAAATACCAACACATATAATGTATGAAATTGCAAAATATGAATGTGTATATGTAACTGATAAAATATTTGCATCAATTACTCAAGTTACTAACCCACAGGGAATAATGGCGATTATAGAAAAAAGTGACACAGATGCACAAATTGATTATACTCAAGATATAATAGTTGCATTAGATGATGTACAAGATCCAGGAAATTTAGGAACTATATTAAGAACTGTAGATAGTATAGGCCTAAATCAAATAATAGTTTCAAAAGGAACTGCAGATGCATTTAACTCTAAAGTTGTACGATCAACAATGGGAGCAATTTTTAGAGTAAAAATAATAGAAGTAGAAAATTTGCCTCAAGCAATAAAAGAAATGAGAAGACACCATTTTAAATTAATGGTTACATCTTTACAAACAGAAAATAGCATATATGACATCCAATTTAATAAAAAAATAATAGTAATAGGAAACGAATCAAATGGAGTATCAAAAGAAATTCAAGAAATGGCTGATGAAAAAGCCAAAATACCTATGCTAGGAAAAACAGAAAGCCTTAATGCTTCTGTTGCTGCCGGAGTAGTGATGTATGAATATGTAAGACAAAAACTTTCAAGATAATTTGAAAAAGGTACCTTTTGTGAATATATAAAAAAGGCACATGTAAAAATGTGCCTTTTTAATGTATATTGATAAGTAGAATAAAAAGATGATTTATCAATATAATGAAAAAAACAAGAATACCGGACTCTTAAGAATGCAAAAATTCTTTTTGTTAAATATAGTATAACATAATTTTGTATAAATAAAATGCGAAAAAAGTCGAATGGAGAAAAGATTTTATAGGAGAAAAAGGATATAAAGAAACATAATTGTAGAACGCTGTCGACAGTACACATAATATGTTAAAACTTGCGATGAAAAGTTCTTGCAATTTACTATATTAAGTATTATAGTAAATATTATGAAAAGAGGAGGGGATATTTTGAAGAACTTTTTTGGAAGTATATTTATAAATCGTGACGAATTATCAGAAGCAGGAATACATTATCCAATAAAAGTAGAATATTATAGAATAACAGATGAAGATAAAAGGGAAAATAAAAACGAACCAATTTATGGAATACAAATAATAAAAACTGAATATAGAGATAAGATAGGAGTCGAGCAAAATAAAATAGAACATCTGACAAATGATGAGAAAGAAATAACTAGAATGTTGGGAATTGTAAAAGAAAATGAAGTAACTCCAATAGGACTAGAAGATGTAATAACAGAAATAAAAAAATACAAGCACTTGCAAAAAATAAAAAATTAAGCTACAATACATAGAAGTATAAACAGGAAGGAGCGAAAAACGAAATGACAGATAAATTAATAATAGTAGAATCACCAGCAAAAGCTAATACAATAAAAAAATTCTTGGGCGGTAATACAAAAGTAGTAGCATCAATGGGACATATAAGAGATCTACCAAAATCAAAATTAGGAATAAATATAGAAAACAATTTTGAACCAGAATATATAAATATTAGAGGAAAGGGAGATTTAATAAAAGAATTAAAAAAAGATGCAAAATCAGCAAAAAAAGTATATTTAGCAACTGACCCTGACCGTGAAGGAGAAGCGATAGCATGGCATCTATCATATATATTAGATGTAGACAAAGAGAAAATCACAAGAGTAACATTTAATGAGATTACTAAAACAGCAGTACAAAAAGCAATAAAAGAACCAAGAGATATTGATATTAATTTAGTAGATGCACAACAAGCAAGAAGAGTATTAGACAGAATAGTAGGATATAAAATAAGTCCAATATTATGGAAAAAAGTTAGAAGAGGTCTATCTGCAGGTAGAGTTCAATCAGTTGCAGTTAAACTAATAGTAGACAGAGAAGAAGAAATAGAAAAATTTATTCCAGAAGAATATTGGAATATATATGTAAAATTATTAGATGAAAAATCTAAAAAAACATTTGAAGCAAAATTCTTTGGAAAAGATAAAAAGAAACAAGAAATACATAATCAAGAAGAAGTAGACGAAATATTATCAAATATAAAAAATGCAAAATATGTAGTAGAAGAAGTAAAAAAAGGTCAAAAGAAAAGAACACCAGCACCACCATTTACAACAAGTACAATGCAACAAGAAGCATCAAGAAAGCTAGGGTTCACATTAAAGAAAACAATGTCAGTAGCTCAAGGATTATATGAAGGAGTAAAAATACCTGAAAAAGGAACAGTAGGATTAATAACTTATATGAGAACAGACTCTACAAGAATATCAGAAGAAGCAAGAGCAGCTGCAAAACAACATATATTAGAAGCATATGGAGAGGAATATTACGAAAACAGATATTATAAAACAAACAAAGAAGCACAAGATGCTCACGAAGGTATAAGACCAACATATGCAGATTTAGAACCAGACAATATAAAAGATTCTTTAACAAAAGATCAATATAAACTGTACAAATTAATATATAACAGATTTATGGCAAGTCAAATGGCACCAGCTGTATATGATACAATGTCAGTAATAATAGATGCAAATAAATATACATTTAAAGCAAATGGACAAAATTTGAAGTTCAAAGGATTTATGACATTATATGTAGAAGGAACAGATGATAAGCAAGAAGAGGAAGAAGAAATTATTCCAGAATTAGAAGTAGATCAAGAGGTAAAAGAACAATCAATAAATCCAAAACAAAGCTTTACAGAACCACCAGCAAGATATACAGAAGCAAGTTTAGTAAAAGCATTAGAGGAAAAAGGAATAGGTAGACCAAGTACATATTCTCCAACAATTACTACTATATTAGAAAGAAGATATATAGAAAGAGAACAAAAACAACTAATTCCAACTGAACTTGGAAAAGTAGTAAATAAACTTTTAACAGAGAATTTTACAGATATTATAAATGTAGAATTTACTGCAAAAGTAGAAGATCAATTTGATAATATTGCAGAGGGAAAAGAAAATTGGAAAGAAATGATAGGTGAATTCTATACTCCATTTGAAAAAAATCTTGAAAAAGTGGAAAAAGAATTAGAACATGTTGAGATAGAAGAAGAGGTTTCTGATGTAAAATGTGATAAATGCGGAAGAATGATGGTATATAAATATGGTAGATTTGGAAAGTTCTTAGCATGTCCTGGATACCCTGAATGTAAAAATACTAAAGCTATTGTGGAAACAATAGATGTTCCTTGTCCTAAATGCGGGGCAACAGTTCAGGTTAGAAAGGCTAAAAATAGGAGAAAATATTATATTTGTGAGAATAATCCTAAATCATGTGATTATATTTCTTGGAATAAACCTACTAATAATGAGAAAAGATAGAATTATTATATAGAAAAGTTTGCTATTATAGATTGAAAGAATCTAAGTGGCAAATTTTTTTGTTAATTAATAGCATATTTAATGTTTTTTATTCCAAAACTGAGAAATATAAGTTCTTCATTACATTCCTCGGCTCATTACGAAACTAAAGAACTTCTAATTTATTTTATGGCACCCTTCCACTATCGTGAACTCTTTCCATAAAATTGCATAGAAGTTCTATTGTTTCTCCAATCACATTCGGCATTATATTCAAAACTTATATTTCTCAGTTTTAGGATTACTAAATTATAATTAACCATTAAATTAGTATCTATTATTTTTAATATGAAGATTGCGACAACAAGGTATAAAAAATAATATATTATTAATTTTCTAAATATATTTTTTTATTAATATGTTAATTATAACAACTTATAATAATTTTTTGAAAAATTTTTAAAAAGGTATTGACTTTTTTCGACAACGGTGTTAAGATAATAAATGTACCAAGCAACAGACAAAAATATTAAAAATAATACACAAGAAATTAGT
>CAKPHD010000025.1 GCA_934155625.1 uncultured Clostridia bacterium | reverse complement strand
GGTTCTGGTATTATAATAAGCGAAGATGGTTATATTTTAACAAACAATCACGTTGTAGATACAAGTTCTTCTAACTCATATTCATATTATGATATTTCAGATGCAACATCTGTAAAAGTAAAATTAAATAGTGGAACTTATGGTGATGATGCAACTTATGATGCAAAAATTGTTGGAAAAGATTCTCAAACAGATTTAGCTGTTTTAAAAATTGATAAAACTGGTTTAACTGCTGCAGAATTTGGTGATTCTGATCAAGCTTTAGTTGGAGAATTTGTAATGGCTGTTGGTAGTCCTCTTGGATTAGATACAACTGTTACACAAGGTATTATAAGTGCTGTAAATAGAGAAGTAGAATCTGAAGGTACTAAATATACTTGTATTCAAACAGATGCAGCAATAAATTCAGGTAATAGTGGTGGTGCACTTGTAAATAGTGACGGAAAAGTTATTGGTATTAACACATTAAAATTATCTGGTAGTGGTGTTGAAGGAATTGGATTTGCTATTCCTATAAATTCTACACTTGATGTAACAAATCAATTAATTGACCACAATAAAGTTTTAAGACCTTATATTGGTATTAGTGGTATCAGTTTAGATGAAACAACAGCAAAAAAATATAACTTAACTGTTGGAGTTTATGTAAAAACTGTTCAAAACTTTTCACCAGCTGAAAAAGCAGGCTTACAATCTGGAGACGTTATAGTTAAAGCTGATGATAAAGATATTACAACTATGGATGAATTAAATGAAATTAAAAATTCACACAAAATTGGTGATACAATGAAATTAAAAATTAATAGAAAAGGTGAAGAAAAAGATATTACAATAACTCTTGAAGAAACTCCTTAATTTTTCAAACTTTCACTATTAGTTCACACAATGAACAAATTTCATTGGTATATTATACGCATAGTCAGTAAGAACTGATTAATAAACATCCCCTTTTATTTTCAAAAAAGCGATCTAGTTTTACCTAGACCGTTTTTTTACATTATTACAACATCCATTTCATTTGTATTGTTTTCGTTTCCATATGCATATATTACATATAAAGCATTATCTTCTCCCATAAAATATTCTGTAACATTATTTATATTGTATACATCACTTGTATAATCTCTTTTATATGTTGTGTATCCTAACTTTTCAAGTTCTTCCGCTTTTTCTTGTTGTGTTTTTATTTCTTCTTTTATCTTTTGGTTTGCTTCTTTTTTTGTCATTCCTTTTGCATTTAACATATCATCTATAGTATATTCCTTTTGATTTGTTAAATCATAGTTATATGTCTGTATTATATCTCTTTGAGGATTTGTTCCTTCTTTTAAAGTTGACCTTACTACTAATGATAAAATGTTATTTGATATATATGCACTATAATCTACTGTATATATAACATTATTGTTTTGTGTATTTACTATACTTTTGGCTTTTTTTTCAAATATATCTCTTATCTGTGTATTAAATTCTTCTATTGTGTCATTATTTATATTAATATATGGAATATTAACTTTCATCTCATAATCATTAAGTTTATTGTCATTATTTTGATATCCAGTATATATAATTTCTTTATTTGATTCTAGTTTTGTTATTTTATAACTGTTGTTTTCTAAATAGTTTACTTTGTTTTCAAATATATTGTAAAATTCTTCTTTGTGTTTATTTTTTTGATCATCTGTTAATTGTGGTAAATTGGCAACTTCAGAGCCATTATTTTCTTTAACTATTTGCAATACTACTGCTGATATTATTGCAATTAAACATATACTTATTATTCCTATATATAATATTTTTAGTTTTTTATTTTTTTTGCTTTCATCTTCTATTACTACATTCATATTTTTTCCTCCGTAATTTTATTTTATTATTTTTCAAACAAAATTGCAATACTTTTCTTATTTTTTCATATATTTAAGTTTTGTTGCCATTCCTCCTCTTATATGTCTCTCGGCTTTATTTTCATCTAATATTTCTCTAACTTCTTTTGCTAGCATTGGATTTATTTCCATTAACCTTTCGGTTACATCTTTGTGTACTGTTGTTACTTTTCGTAACGGTAGGATTTTCTCCATTATTATTGGCATCTTTGTTTTCTGCGTCTTCTCCATTTTGGTAAATGTCTTCAAATTTTGTTATTACTGGCTCATTTGTTCCTATTTCATTTAGTAATTTTAGTCTTACTTCTACATTTGAATCTGAATCTACTTCAATTACATCTATAATTGTTTTTAACATTGCATTTGTTATTGTTTGATTATTTAATATGTCATCTACTGTTTTTATTGTTTTATTAAGTTCTTTTTCTAATACATCTTTTTCTTTTATTTCTGATGTAATTAGTTTTAATTCTCTTTCAAGTCTTGCTATATCTTCATTTAGCGGATTTGTATATTTCTTTAATTCTTGTATATTGATTATTTCATTTTGAAACATTTCCATGTATTTTTGTTTTTTAACTGTTACTTTTTCAATTTCTTTTAAAAGACTTTCTTCACTTTTTTCATTGTTTTCTCTTAATTTTGTAATCTTTTCAAATTCTTTTTCAACAGCTTTCATAAAATCTTTTTTATTTTTTATTATACTTTTTAAATATATTTTTATTGCATTTAAAAGTTCTTCTTCATCAATTACTGTTGTGTTTGGACAATGGTTTACTCCCATTGAATTTCTTCCACTACATACCCATCTTATATATTCTGGTCCATCAGCTGTATATTTTCTCTTTATTCTTCTAAATGAGTATCCACAATGTTTGCAATATATAAGTGTGCTAAATACATATTCTGTTTTTTCTCTTTTGTTATTTAATTTAAATTCGTTTGATCTTTGCTCTAAAAGTTCTTGTGCTCTGTTAAATAGTTCGTCTGATATTATTCTCATTTCTGGTCGGTGGGCAACTATCCATTCTTCTACTGGCAATTCTTTTCTTGTCCCTGTTATAAAGTCTGTTACTTCTGATTTCTTATTTGTTACTCTTCCTGTATATATTGGATTTTTAAGCATTCTTACAATAGATGTTTGTACCCATTTTGATTTTGTTTTCTTTGTTCTTATTCCTCTATCGTTTAAATTCCAAGCTATTTTTGTTGTACCTATTCCTTTATATACATAGCTTTCAAATATTTCTTTTACTATTTTTGCTTCTTCTTCATTTATTTTTAAAGTATATCTTTCATCTGGAATTTTGTCATATCCAAATACTAGGTTCGGCACTCTCCCTTTTTTGGCTGTGATGTCTTTTCCGAATTTAACTCTTTTAGACATATTTGCACTTTCTTGCTGTGCCATTGCTCCTAAAATTGTTAATATAAATTCAGAGCCACCTTCCATTACTTCTCCATTATTTAAGAAATCTACTTGTACACCATAAGATTTTAACTCTCTTACACTTTGTAATAAGTCTACTGTATTTCTTGCAAAACGGCTTACATCTTTTACTACTACTTTATCAAACTGTTTTGCTTTTGCATCTATCATCATTTGTTGGAATTGTTTTCTGTGTTTTATTTGCTTTCC
This sequence comes from uncultured Clostridia bacterium, assembly GCA_934155625.1. Classification (GTDB taxonomy): domain Bacteria; phylum Bacillota; class Clostridia; order TANB77; family CAG-508; genus CAG-269. The sequence goes on along the minus strand of CAKPHD010000025.1, from coordinate 20,786 downwards.
TGATATTCCTTCATCTGCATATAGCTTGTACAATTCATAGCCATTCTTTTTTGTAAATTCATTAAAAAATTCTATTTGCTTTTCCAATGAATCTATCTGTGCTTCTTTTTCAGTTGATACCCTACAATATGCTGCAATTTTCATAACATCACTACTTTCTTTATTTTTTCTGTTTCGTTGTTTTCGTTCTGTTACATTTTAGCATATTAGTTGTAAAAAGACAATACGAAAAATAAAAAATCTACTCCGTTTTATTTTGGAATAGATTTTAAACTTCACACCCCAACTACTTATATACCGCATATTGGTCAGCGGTTTCAATTTGTCCTCCTACGCTTTTATTTGTCGCAAGTAGGTTTGCGAGTAACATCTGTTCACCTGTGAATTTATTTGTCGCTAACAGGGTGGCGAGTACATTTGATTAGTTCTCTTTCAGTGTCATTTTGTGTGCCATTGTCACTGTTCTATCTTTTTAGTAATATATTTCTCATCTCTATTATATTGTAAAATGGAATATTTACACCATCTTCTGCAAGATTTACTACTCTTAATGCTTTTGTAATAACTTCTTCTTTAACAATTTCTGGAATTACAACATCCATATTAGAATTTCTATATTTTTTCTCTATATATTTTATAGTTGTAGGAAATATATTTTGTATAAGAAATACTGCTTTCTTTCCTAATACATTACCAAAAACAAAGTTATATACTGGTCTTTTTCCACTTTTAACTTTTTTTATGTCATAGATTTTCTTATATTTGTCATATTTAGTAGATATTGGAACAAACCATATTATTTCTTTGTTTTGTCTATCTCTGAAACAAAAGTAACACGGTCTTTTATTTCCATTTTCTTTATTTACCATCAAACCATAATCTTTAAATACATCAAAAAATTCATCTTTTATAAAGTAAAATTTTCCATCTTCTATTACCATTTTTATTACATTTCTCCTTTTATGAAAATATGGGATCTATTTTTTTATAGACCCCACATTTTACTATAATTAACATTTTTTCACCTGCCCATTTATATCTCGCAAGCAGGGTTGCGGCTCACATTTTCTCACCTATCCATTTAATTCGCAAATAGGGTTGCGACTCACATTTTTAATTATAGTAGATATTAAATATCCACTACTATTATATTCATTATACTCTTTTTTATTAACAAAAGTCAATACTTTTTTCAAAATTTTCATACGTCTTATCATAAGTCTTTTAATATGTCTTTTTACTCTATATTTCTAATTCATCTTCCATTTCTCTTTGAGAATTTTGAAAAGAGTTTAAACTACTATAATCAAATTTTATCTTTTCATTATTCTCTGCCAAATTATAAGCTAACACTCCAGCCATAGCTTGTACAATTTGTTCTTCAGTATTAGGATTGATAAATGTAATATTCAAACTCTTTTTCAAAATTCTCACCTTCTTCCATTTCAATATTATTATTAAAAGTATAAAAATATTACAGATAAAAAAATACACTTTGATTTCTTCAAAGCATACAAATTAAACATATATTCTTTTACTCTTTATACTATCTGGATTTACAATATTTCTAACTCTTTTAGCAAGATTATATCCAGCATTTACATTTGGATTTAATACTAAATCACTTGAATTTTCATCATATTCGTAAACACTTCTATTCCATTTTGCATCTTGTAAATCACTTTCTTTATTTTTAGTAGACAAGATTACATTATCATTATTTATTAGTAACATTAATTTTTCGTATTCCTGTCTTTCTTGTTTTTCTTTTTCTCTTCTGTTCTTCGCACATACTCTTTTTTGAATTTTATTCTTTTCTTTATTTTTAGCTTTTCTTGATTCCTTTTCTTCAATATATCTGAAATCTTTTTGAATGACCTTTGTAATATAGGATTTTGCAACTTTTAATTGTTTTGCTATATCTGATGGTCTTAAATGATTTTCATAGAATAAATCAATTATTTTGTCTTTTGTTTCCTTGCTGTCAGTTTTAGTTTTTATTTTCTACACCTCCATTCTTTTAAAATTTTATATTTCTCTCAAACTATACTTTTAGCACCTAACAATACAAATTTAATTACTTTATTGTGCTTTTATAGTCTGTTTAAAACCTTGAATATGAAGTTTTACAATACTTTTAAGATAATTAGTGAATTTTTTATCTACAGCTTTTAGCAATAAGTTTTGCAAAAAGTATTGTATTTATATTAGTATTATAGTATAATAATTATAGAATGTCAATAACAATTTATTATTTTTTTAGGATTGTTTATCGTTTTTATAGATTTTATATTATAGAATGGAGATGAAAGCTTATGAAATTGCCAGAGGTAGCCTTTTTTGAAGATTTTTACTTTTGGTTTAATACCGAAACAAAAATAGAATATTATGCTACACCTTTATATTTTTATAAAGCTAGTTTTGATTTAGATAATATAAATGGAGTAAGAGATGTGTATTATAAAGAAACAGAATTAACTGATAATGGTCTTAAACATCCTGCTAGTATGTACTTTCCATTTCACGAAAAGTTTGGACTATTATTATTAAGATTTCTAAATGCAGACTTATCTAATTATGAAAGTTCCAATAAAACTTTCTTTTATGCTTATGGGTTTGAAATATTAAGGGATTTAGATAGAAATTATAAGTTTGAATTAAAATCAAATTATGGTAGTAATGAAGAATATTTGAAAGCAACAACTAAAATATTTGAATATTTACAAGAAAACTTAATTGATTTACAACAAGAATTAATAAAAGCTGTTACATATATTTATAATTTAGATAATATAAAGTCACTTGAAAAATATACATATTCAGAAAGATTTGCTGTTTACTTAATAAAAAGAATGGGTAAATTATATACATATTATGAAAATGACTTTATTATAAGAGATAGTTATTCAAGAAAATACAAAGATATAGGTAATAATAGTGAATATGATTTATTGAATACTTTAAAAGATACAAATAAGATACTTGCAATGAGTGATACACATAAAAGTAATGACTTATCAAGTATTTGCTATGCAATACTTGAAGAACTTTCTAAAACACCAAATTATCCAATTAAGAAATGTCAACATTGTGGAATGTACTTTATTCCAAATGCTAAAACAGATGAAGTTTATTGTGATTATCCAAAAGAAAATTCAAAGCCTTGTAGAGCATTAGGAGCATTTCAATCTTATACTGAAAGATTAAAAAATAATAAAGCTATGGGAGAATACCGAAGAACATATCAACAAAAGTTTATGCAAATTAGAAAAGATAAATCTAACACAAAACTTATTAAAGAATTTGAAACTTGGAAGAAACAAGCTAAAGAAAAAATCAATGATATGAAAAAAGGCAAACTTACTGAAAACCAAGTTTACGATTGGATTTTAAAAAATAAAAACTAAGAGTTCTTCTTAGTTTTTATTTCGATATTTATAAATGATAATGTTATGTTTTATTATTTTGCTTTGTATCTTTTCTTCTGTTTGACTTCCCCATATGTTACCAAATACCTTTTTTGCTTGTTCTTTATTCTCAAATTTAAAATATGTTTCAAATTTATCAGCACAAATAAATTCTTTACTTTCTATCCAATTATTGTAGTCTTGTGTTCTTTTTATATTAGGATATCTATTTCTAATTATTTCAAATTCTCCACCTATATCATTTTCTACTAAAAAAATAACTCCATCTTTTTTCAAAACTCTTTTCATTTCTTCAATGGCTTTATTTCTTCTATCAATTTCTAATATAGTTCCTAATACCCAAGTTGAAATAATTACATCTATTGAGTTATCTGGTAGAGGTATATTTTCAGCACTGCAACATATAAAATCAACATTTTCTCCTTTAACTTTATTTTTAGCGATTTCTAATTGTTTTTCTGATAAATCTAACCCATAATATTTAATTGTGTCTTTATAAAATTTTTGCATAAACTTGCCTGTACCACATCCTAAATCCAAAACTATTTTATTTTGTATGTAAGGATATAGATAATCAAATATTTTATTTGGATAATCTTCTGCCAAACTAAATATCTCATAAATATCATTTTCTTCATAATAATTTTTTGATTTTTCTGATAAATTAAAACTATTCATTTACTTGCTCCCTTGTTTCTGGAAATATCATATCTACCATATATTTTGCAACATTTCTTGGTGTTCCTTCACTTGGTTTCATGTGCATATGTATGCCAGGTACTGTATTAACTTCTACAATATTATACATATCTGAAGTTTGTTCAGCAACAATATCTTTGCTCATATAGTCAATTCCAACATAAGATAATCCAGAAAAAGTTTCTAAAATCTTCTTGCAGTTTTCTATAACAGATGGATGTATTTTATCAGTATAGTCTATACATAAACCACCTTTTGCAACATTAGAATTGTGTCTTAAGTATATTTTTTCATCTTTGTTTGGTATATCTTTCATAGAAATATTATTTTTGTTCATATAACTTTGTGTAATTTCATCAATTGCAATTGGACATAAGCAATTAGTCCTTGATTGTCTTTTTTCATTCTCTATTTGTATTAATTCTAATATTGAATGTTCTCCATCTCCAATTATATGTGCTGGTTCTCTATGTAAAACTGCATATTGCCCTTCTTTAGTTAAAAACACTCTATATTCTTTTCCATCAAATTGTTTTTCAACTATAAATGGTACTTTTAATTTGTTACCAAATACATTTTGAACTATCTCCTTAAGTTCTGGTTCACTTTCAATATCCATATATATATTATCTCCATGAGAACCAAAAACTGGTTTAACTACAACAGGAAAACCTATTTTTCTTGCATAAAGAATAGACAATTTCCATTCATTTGATAAAAATTTTTCTCCTAAAGGCACACTTATCTTATTTTGCTCAAGAATCTTTTTTGTTATATATTTATCGCCACATATAATAGAAACAGAGTAAGGAGTAATAGAAGAATCCCTATCTAAAATCCATTCTACATGTTTTCCATACTCTGCTTTTATAAGTTCTATTTCTTTATAGATACTATCAACATTAATTCCTCTTGATTGCATTTCCATTATTAGTAGTCTTTGATTTGTGTGCAATTTTAACAATTCAGAATTATCTAACATTATCTATCTTCTCCTCTGCCTGTAAGATTTCTTTTTAAATCAGCTTTTAATTTTGCTTTTAGTTCATCTTTTAACTCTCTAACAATTGCTGGTTTTTCTTTTTCTAATTCTTGTCTTACTTCATCTTTAATCTCGCCATATAATTCATCATATAATTCTTGCATCACTTGACTTCTAATTTCTCCGATGTCTGTACTTTTAGTTTTTTTAGCTCTAGTTTTTGGAGATGTATAACTAGCTCTGCTTTCTCCACTTTCTCTTGATTCTCCAGAACTTGAAATTGAGAATGAACTTCTTGATTCTCCATTGTCTCTTGACTCTCCATAATTGCTATAGCTAGGTGTATAACTTGAATTTGATGTTCTTGATTCTCCTCCTCTTGATTCTGACATAAAAATACCTCCTTTAAATAATAATTACACTATCTATGCAATTATCTATTACACTTTTAAAATTCTTTTCTATATATGTCATTTGTAACTTATTAAATACTTCTTTTCTAAATATTTGGTTATCTATTTCACTTCTATATTTAGTGTTTTGTATATCATATAAATAAGCACACACTATTTTATTTGTTTTACTTTTAAAATTATTTATGATTTCTTTCATATATTCTTCTAAATAATTTGTTTTTACATTATATATGCTTTTTATATAATCACTAATATTCGACATCAATATTATATCATAATTTGCTGAATTTGGCAAGTTAGACAAATTTATGTTCCTATAATTCGCATTAATTAATATTATATCTTTATATTTTATATTTTCTTTGGCACAATTATAAGCTATTTCATCTTTTAAATATAGATTTGAACTAAACTTCACTTTGTTATTATCATATTTATTATTGAATATATATGAATTTCTTAATTCGTAGCCATCATAACCAAAGTTTTGATATATCATATCCCAGCAGCTAGCTGTATTTTTGGTTAGATATTTTCTTAACCTTTTATATGTAATATAATCAAGTGCTAATTTATTTTTATTGATATCATTTACTTCATTTATCATAAAGAAATTTATAAAGTCTTTATATTCCAAGTTTTGTAGCGCTACTAACTTTAGTTCTGTATATATCAACGCTAAATAATTTATATCAAATCCAACGACTTTTTTAGCCCCTTTATAAAAGGCATTTATTATATGATCTCCAGATGCTGCTACAGTTAATATGTCTTTATCTTTAAAGTCTATATATTCAAAATACCCAGATATATTTTCAGTTGTAAATGAATAAATTTGAGATAAATCGCTAAAATTATCTATGTCTATATCTTCTATATTTAATTTTCTTTCCTTTTCATTTATATATTTTATAAGCATTATTTTCTCCTACTTACTGGACAACCTTTTATTTGATTTTCTTCTATATATTTTAAATAGTTCTGTATTGGTTCTGAATTTATAATCTCTCTAAATGTATTATTTTTCAATGTTAGCTTTGATTGATATTCAGAATTATTTGCAACAACCCATGTGCATGGTGATACTTGTCCAAGATTATTGATATATAGGAATTTCTTTACTGCTGGGCAACATTCTTCTGATTTACACACTTTATTTTCAGTAAAACTATATTTTACTTGTATTTGCTCTCCATATTTTAGAGCCAATTTATCTATTTCATTACTTACTGCACCTATTGTTTTTTTAGAGATTATTGTATCATCTCCCTCTAATCTTCCAACTGCCTCCATAAACGAAAAAATAATTTCATTAGCTTTTAATTCTATCGCTAACTTAACTATATCCTCTAATCTATCTTCATTCTGTTTATATATTACAGTACCTATTCTAGTATAAATATCATTTTGAGTTAAATATTTGATTCCTCTCAATGTTCTCTCAAAAGTATCTTTTCCTCTTACAAACTCATGTGAATTTTTATCAGCTCCATCTAAACTAACATGTACCATTAGAAAATTTATATCTTTTAATTCCTTTGCTATTTTTTCTGTTATTAGTGAAGCATTTGTAGAAATATCCATATCAAAGCCTAATTCTTTTGCATATTTTAGTATTTCTGTCATATCTTTTCTTGTAAATGGTTCTCCACCTGTAAATTTTATATATGTAAAATTATTCTCTTTTAATTCTTTAATTGTTCTTTTTACTTCGTCTGTCATTAATTCATTTTCATATTTTATTGTTTCACTACTAAATATACAATAACTGCAATGATAATTACATGTATTAGTTATTTCCCACAAAACTCTTCCACCATTTTCTGGTATTCTAAATAAACAAAATGGATATCTATTCATTTAAAGTCCTTCTTTCTTCAAAATATTTTCATATTGATCTATATTAGGATTATTACTTGTATCTATGATATAATATTCTTTATTTAGTTGTTTTATTTTTTCTATTTTCTGTTCATTTGTTAATTGTAAGTTCATTCTCTTTATAATTTCTGTTTTTCCTAAATCTCCATATTCTAATCTTTTTATCTGTATCTCTTTATCACAATAAATCATTATAATACTATCAACTATATCACATAAATGATCTTCTATAAGTAATGCCCATTCTATAAATATAAAGCCTTCATTTTGCTCTATTTGTTTCATTAGATAATTTTTTATTTTTGGATTTATAAATTTCTTATACTTTTCCATTTCTTTATTATCGCTATATATCTTTTCATTTAACTTTATTCTATCTATATTTTCTTCTGCTAATATATTTCTTCTAACATCATCTACATCTATAAAAATTGCTTTTATATTTTTATTTTTACATATTTTCTTAAAATTATCTGTTGCATAGCTCTTTCCACTTCCTATTGAGCCAGTTATTCCAATTACCTTTTTCACTTATTTCTCCCAATCTATTCCATATCTTGAAGGACAGAATGATAAAAATTTTATCTTTCCCTCTTTATTTCTTAATTTTTCTAAATCTTCCCAGTCCTTTACATCTCTAACAATTTTATAATCTTTTTCTTTTAATTTATTTGTTAGATTATCAATATCTTGTAACATTTCTGAATTAGTATATTCTTGATTCTCCAACAATGGTTTATCACTATGTATATATTGTGTTGGAATCTCTTTTTCTTTTGATAACTTATTATATATCGTTGTTCCTAATCTTAAAGTTAGAAAATGTCCTCTTATTTCATCAGGTTGTGTCTCTAATATAAATTCTATTGTTTTTTTCATATCTTCTTGTGTTGTTGTTGGCAGATCAAATATAAAACTTGTTCTTACTCTAAATCCAATTTGTTTTACTTCTTTTATAACTTGTTTTGCATAATTTACATCAAAATTTTTATTATTGTTTTCTAATACTCTTTGACTTCCAGATTCTATTCCGAAATGAACCCATCTAAAACCAGCTTTATACATTAGTTCAAATGTTTCTTTGTCATAAGTATTTATACTTGCAAGACATCCTAACATTATTTTTATATTTTTCTCTATAATCATATTGCTTATTTCTTGCATTCTTTTTTTGCTTGCTGTTGCATTATCATCTAAAAATATAATCTTTTTTGTATTATATTTTTGAATTAAATAATCAATTTCTTTAACTACATTTTCAGCACTTTTTCCTCTCCAACTTCCCCAATAGTTATATGTAGGGCAAAAATCACATTGATTTATACAACCTCTACTTGTTAATATACTTCTTATATCTATATAATCTTTTATATCTGCTAAATCTCTATTAGGAATAGGTAATTTATCTAAATCATATTTTTCTCTAGTTGGATTGTTTATTATCATTTCATTATTGTTTTTGAATACAATTCCATTTATATTTGTTAATTCTGTTGCATTGTAAACATCTGTATTTAAAACACTTTTTATGGTATTTTCTGTTTCTCCTATTATTCCTATATCAAATTTTATAACATCAATTATTTTTGGATTATATGTTACTGTCTTTCCTATCATAATAATTTTAATATCATATTTTCTTATTGTTTCACATATTTTAGCGATATTTTCTAATGCTTTTTGTGTATGCAATGGTATATGATAATCATAAGAAATTACAACTATGTCTGGCTTAAATTCTTTCTCTATATATTTGGTTAAATCGTTACAATCTAATTTTTTGCAATCCATGTCTAAAAATTTAACATTATGATGTAATTCTTGTAAATATGTGCCTAATGATATTATATCTATAGGCTCTATTAACAATTTTTGTTCTGATAATGGTATGTTTGGTGGATTAATTAATAATATATTCATAAACATTCTCTTTTCTTCATCATTCTACAAAATATTGTACCATATTTATACAGATTTTTCCATACCTTTCATACTTTATCTTTCCATTTCTAAATCTTTTTCTCTTTCTTCTCGTTTTATTTGTTCTTCGCCATCTAAACAAGTTCTTGTTTCTCTTTCAAAATCTCTAACTAAAGTATCTCCTGTACCCATATCAAAATTAACACAGATCCATTCTATAAATTTATGGATTGTTTCTCTAAATTTATCTATAACATTATGCAAATAGCCATTTTCTTTTTCTAATGTTTTGATTTTATAGTCATATTTCCATTCTAAATTATCTTCTTTTTGTTTATATTCAGCCTTAATATCATCTACTTGTTTATGCAAATCTCTATTATCAGCCATAATCTTGTTTCTTTCTTTTTGATATTTTTCTGCTTCTTCTACCATTTTTGCCTGTCTTAATAATTGCTGGTGCATTTGTATGTTATTCTGGTATAGTTCATTTATCAAATCATCTTTTGGCTTTATGATATCCTCTAAAATCTTTTCATCTCTTTTCTTTGACCATCTAACAATTTTAATATCATCTATTTCTGGAACATCTGGTAATTCTAATTTTATATTTTTTAATTTTTCCTTTGTTTTATCAAAATTAGTTAGTTCTTTATATTCTTTAATATCAATATGAACTCTACCTGTTTCTTCTTTTGGTACACCTCTTTCTAGTTCAAAGTTGTGTGAAGTCATATATTGATAAAAAGCATCTTGTAATCTTCTATAACTATCCTTTTCTTTCCAAAACTCACTACAAGCAAGTTTATCAATAGCATTTCCTTTTTTATCTGTTGTATGAATGACAGGCAAAAAAATCAGGTGCATATGTGGAGTTTCCTCATCCATATGCACCTTTGCAGACATTATATATTGTTCTCCTAAATCTTTATATTCAGCAACAAATTTATATGCAGTTTCAAAATATCTTTTAGTTTCTTCTTCGCCTATTTCTTCAAAGAATTGTTTATCAGAAGTAATAATATATTCACAAGCAATATTACTAACTGTCTTTATTTGCCCTTTTAGATTGTATTTCTCTTTTAGTCTATCAAACTCTTTGTCATATCTATATTTAGGGCTTTTTATTGAGTAATTCAAATATGACCTTTCTTTATCTATATTATCATTTGAATAATTCTTATTTTTTCTTTCGTTGTGTCTATATATTCCTTTTAAATTTTCTCTTTTGTATTTTGTGTTTCTAATAATTGCAAAACTCATCTTATACAACCTCCTTCAATTTTCCAGCTGATTTTTTCAGCTCATATAACGGGCGATAGCTTGGCTATCGTAAGGAGTAATACAAGCAAAAATACAAGGTGTTATTATAGTAGCTACAATAGGTTTAGTAACTACTCCCACACCTTGCATTTTTACTTTGTATTGTAACACACTACAACACTTTTTTACGCTACTCGCTAAAAGTGTTAGTGTGGCAGGGTAAACCCTACAACCCAAAAACTAAAAATTACATATCTGTATTTTTAGTTTTTCCATAAAAATATAACAAGTATATTTTTATGCTTGACCATAATTTGCTCTCTGCAATTTATGGTTAAGAGAGCAAAGAAAAACATATTACATATTTTTTCTTGACTCTTTTTGAAACCTATTCGGTTTCAAAATTCCAAAATAAAAGCATAGGTTTTACTTTTAACAAAACCTATACTTTCATTTTGCTTTATAGCATATCTACGATGTAAAATTATTATTTGCATATAGACTATTCCAGTCAAAGCCTTCTTTATCATAATCTCGCTGTTCATAGTTGCAATACCCTTTATTATTATTTTTATTATTATTTATAATATATTTATTATCCTTAACCTTTTGTTCCATAGGGTATGGAACTATTGTGGGAGAGGGGTATAGAACTTTTGAAGGGGAGGTATTAAACTTTTCTTGTATAGGCTTTATTGTTCTTGTTTCTATTTGTTTACTATTCTCTTTGTATTTCATAGTTACAGCTATATATCCTTTTGCCTTTAATGAGTTAATTAGTTTTGATACTTGCTTACTTGATATATTCAATAACTCACTTATTGTTCCATTAGTACAAAAGCAATTATTATTTTCTTTACTTAAAAAAAGTATTATAGATAATATTGTTTTTTCTTTATCACTTAAATTCTTATCTGTTAATATTTCTATTGGAATCCCTAATCCTTTTAAATTTAAATTTGCCATTACAAACCCTCCTCTCTTTTAAATTCGTTCGCCTTATTTTGGTTTTATTTCCATTTTTATGGTACAGGTAATATAAGTTTATATCTTAAAAATGTAGATAGAAAATTTCCATAAAAAAATCGCTTTGAACTTTTTTCTAAATTCAAAGCGAAAATTCATTTCTATTTTTATTTTATATTATATTTTTTCATTAACTCTTTTGCTTTTTCTACTCCATTATCAGTTAAATATGTTGATTTTGCCTTATATGTACTGCCACCAATTAATTTTTCATCTTGTAGTTTATTTAATATATCAAAATCATACCCTTTCCATGCTCTCATATATTCATCTCCAAACTGATCTTTTTCTTTCCAAGATGTTAAATATAAAAGCAATAATGTTAATTCTTTTATTTGTTCTTCCATAAAAAGTTCCCTTTCTCTTAATAATCTCTTTCTAATATCTTTATTGACCTTTCTGTTGGCTCTAATCTATATTCATAACTATCTCTAAATATTCTAGGCAGTTTTTTTAGTCTAAAATTCAAATCATCTAAATCACATTTTGATAAATCTAATTTATCTGTGCCTAGCCAATTAGAATACATTTCGTAATCTTCGCCTTTTTTAGTTTTAAACGCTTCTCGTATATCTTCTAATCCACCAGTTCCACCGCAGTCTTCAATTATTCCAAATCCTTCTCCTTCAATTACTCGTGGTAAATCTCTTCCACTTATACTTTCATCTTCAAATATTTTTTCTAGTACAATATTAAAACACCAATTATCACCGAAGTCATATTGGAACTCCATTTTTTCATTTTCTTCGTCAATTATATGTTTTAATTTAATGTCTTTTGCATTTTTTAATTCTTTATATCTCTTGTCAGGATGAGGAATTATGTCCTCATCTTCAAAAATACAACCATATTGTCCAATTCCAAAGAATTTTTCAGTGTCATCATAATCTTTGAAATATTTATTATAATGCTCTAAATGATTTGTAATATAATTATCTAATTCATCAACTTCAAATTTATATAAGTGACTTCCTTGCATTTCAAATAATGTCATTAAAATATAGGCTAATCTTGCAACTGTAATATCATTTATTACTTGAAATCTTCTCCATATTTTTGGTTCATAATCTTGTAATTCTGCATATATTTGGTATATTGGTTTACTTGCCATACTATCAATCCCCTTATCTATCTATTTTTTTGCTCCTATTTTATCACAAAATCCTATAGAAATAAAGTGATTTACATAAATTAATGTAATTCACTTTATTATAGTTCTATTTAATTACCAATCCCAACTTCACAACAGGATTCTTCTCTGCTAGAAAAACCTTTTTAATTTCAATACTTTCAGGAATAACTTGTTCTATTTTTCTACCGTTCTTTAGTGTTACGTCTTTGTGTACGGTACTTTTACTAATACAAAATTTTTTAGCAGCACCTCTCACTGTATCTTTTGAATCTATAATATAATGCGCCAAATTAGTTGCTCTTTCTTCTATTGTTTTATGTACAGCTATTGACGAATTGTAATTGTGTGAATTTATTTTTTTCATTCTGAAACCCCCATACGAATACTTTTGTTTAATTGTATTCGCACAGGGGTTGTATTAGAACTTTTGAGTTTCACTTGTAATGTATCAATTTTATTATTTTCATTTAATAATTGAATATATTACTTTATTGTTCTTCTCTCCTGTCTCTTCATTAACTATTCTTTGATGTAATACAGCCTCTTTTTTAAAATCTGTATTCTCTAATATTTTTACTTTTATCTTATAAAACTCTGTACCATCACAACATTCGTATGAAATAACATCAAATCCATTTTCCAATAAATTAGATGCTATAGCATTTATTGCCTCTGAATATAATTTTTCTTTTCCTGCGTTTAGCCACTTTTTTCCTACTGCAAATCTTATTTTGCAAGTTTTATTTTTTGTAGAAATATCGTATATACGTATAAATCCAGTAACTTCATTTGTTTCTTTAAATATAATCGCAACTGTATATCTTTCTCCTTCACCATCACCTAATCCAACTTCTATCATTTGCCTTGTTTCATCAACACTTAAATGTACCCTAAAATCTGATAAATCTGCCATTCTTTTAATTCCTGCCCAATTGTCAAATGCTACTTCTGCATCTTCTACTTTAAATTCTCTTAATAATATATTATCTGTTTCAATTTTCTTCATAATAAATTTCCTCTAATCATTCAATTATAATCTTACTTTTATTAAAATATTTTATTTTACTTTTTTTCTTCTATTGATTTTAATCTTAAATATCCCAATTCTTCCCACATATTATATGCTAAATTTAGTCTAAATACTACTTTGGGTTTTGCACCTGCTCTATTTTTATCAACAACACAAGCATAATATCTCACATCAGGATCTTTATACTTTTTCAGGTCATAAAATTTTGTATCAACCTCTTCTAAAGAATACTCGTATTTTTCTAAATCTTCATTATGTATTTGTTTAATTAAACACAATGTATCTAGAACTTCTTTTACTGTTCTGCTTACAGCTAAATCATTAATATTCAAATTTATTGGTAATGTACTGCTCTCTGTCAATTGCAATGATGATGCAATAAATATATTCAAATTTTGCGCTAAATTAGAAAGAATTGTTGCAGTCTTTTTCAATTCTTCTCCATTACCTATATTTTCTGTATCTGTTTTTAATGTATCATAAAACATATACTCTATTTTTTCTTTGTAATAATAATTTAAAATAACCTTCTCCAATTCATCATTTGTGTGATTTGTAATATTAACAAAATATATTGAATTTTTTATTTGTTTGTCTATCCATTCTGTAACAGCAATTGTTTTCCTAAACTCCTCTGATATTTCTATAAGCCTTCTCGCAAAGTCACTTTGTTTTTCATTCTCTTGTTTTTGTACAAATCCATCTTCATCAACTTGTACATCAATTCCATTATCTGGCCTAAATTTAAACTCTAATAATTCTCCTTCTGTTTTGGATATATTTTGTCCATGTAATTTTTGAATTTCTTTATTATTTAAAACAGTTGTTATTAAGCATAGTTTCATTTTTTCTTCTGACATTTCATTAGATATTACTAATACCTTTTTATGATGTATAAAAGCTATATAGGCTGCCAAATTTATTGTAAATCTACTTTTACCTGAGTTAGATGGCATAGCATAAGCCATTGTCTCTCCTTTTCGTATTCCTTTGAATACACTATCTAATATTGGAAATGGTAATTCTAATCCTGTTGTTAAACTATTGTCACCTGTTAATAAAAAATCTGTAATATGGCTACTTAATATAGCTCTCTTGAATTTTTCTGTAGTTGTTATCTGAACAATTGCATCTTTTACTTCTTGTATTGTCATTTGATCATATAGTTCATATTTTAAAATTTCTACAATTTTTTGTTGTGTTTCTTTTATAGGATTTTCTAAATAATTTTTCCTTATCTCAAACAATTTTCTTAATTCCACATATGTCTTTTCAAAATTATATTTGCCTTTTTTTGCCATTTCTTTTAATTCGTTTTTCTGTTGATATGTTTCTGGTCCTTCTTTTGCAAAATTAAATTCATTTTTGGCTATTTGAGGTGCATAAGCCTGGCCTTCTGTAAATAATACACTCTTATATAAATTTAACAATTTGTCACTTTTAAAATAACAATCTTCATGCAAAATATAATACATAGAAATTGCTTTTGGATTTTCTAATAATAATCCTACATATCGTTTTTCAAGTTCTTCATCTGCCAACTCTTTTGGATATATGCTTTCTTCTTTTTCTTCTTGCTCTTTTTCAATTTTTTCTGGTATAATTTCTTCTTTAAATAATTCTTCATCACTTTCTTCATTATCATTTTGAATTATATCTATTATCGATAAATCTTTTAATTTTATTTTTCGCTGTTCTTTTAATTCATTTAAAATTTTTATTGCTTCTACATAGTCTTCTTGTTGTATTAATTTTTTTATTTGTTTTACTTGTTTTTCATTGTCTTTTGTTATTTCTATTCTATTTACTAAATTAATTAAACTTTCTATTCCACTATTCTCCATTTTTTCTTCCCTTCTTCTGTATGTTATATATGTTAGTATACACATTTTTGCTTTTAATTTCAAGATAGATTACTAAATATTTTCTATTATATCTTTTGCTGATGTAACAAGAAATGCTCCATCTTGTATTAATTTATTTGCTCCTTCACTTTGTTTTTTTATTATGTCTCCGTGGTACAGCAAAAACTTCTTTTCCCTGTTCTATGGCGAAATCTGCAGTTATTAATGCTCCACTTTTTTGGTTTGCTTCAACAACAACTACTCCATCTGCCAATCCGCTTATTATTCTATTTCTTTGCGGAAAATGTAATCTTTCTGGTTTTTCGCCTAATGAATATTCTGAAATTATGCATCCGTTATTTCTTATTATTTCTCGTGCTAATTCTATATTTTCTTTCGGATAGATATTATCAATTCCGCTCCCTAATACTGCAATTGTCCCATTTTGTAATGCTCCAATATGTGCATATGAATCAATTCCAATTGCTAATCCACTAATTATAACTATACCATTCTCACTTAATTCTTTTGATAAATCATATGCTATTTTTTTGCCGTATTGTGTAGCATCTCTGGAACCAACTATCGCAATTCCTTTTCTATATAACAAATTCTTATTTCCTAAAACATATAATTTCTGCGGAGAATCATATATATTTTTCAATTTTTCTGGGTATTCTTTTGAATCGATTAGTATTTCTTCTATTTTCACCTTTTCTCCCTTCTTATAAAATAATAAAAGACACATATAAATGATTTCTCATCTATATATGCCCCTAAACCTATTTCTTTAAACTGCTTTCTGTTGCAGCTTTTATTACATTATTCATTAGCATTGCTATTGTCATAGGCCCAACTCCCCCCGGAACTGGTGTTATATAACTAGCTTTTTTGCTAACATTCTCAAAGTCAACATCCCCTGTTATTTTTCCATCATCATTTCTATTTATTCCAACATCAATTACAACTGCCCCATCTTTTATCATATCTTCTGTTAAAAATTTTGCTTTTCCTATTGCAACCATAATTACATCTGCATCCTTTGTATATTTTTTTATGTCTTTTGTTTTTGAATGGCAAACTGTTATTGTTGCATTTTTGTTTAAGCAACATTGAATTAATGGTTTTCCAACAATATTGCTTCTTCCAAGAATAACTACATTTTTTCCTGCTAAGTCAATATTATATGCTTCTAGCATTTTCATAATCCCATATGGTGTACATGATACAAATGTATCTTGATTTAAACACAATTTTCCAACATTTACGGGATTAAATCCATCTACATCTTTTTCTGGTGCTATTGTTCTAAATGCCTCGTTTATGTCTAAGTGCTCCGGAATAGGACTTTGCAATAATATTCCATGAATTGTTTTATCTTCATTTAATTTTTTTATTTGTTTTATTAATTCATCTTGCTTTATATTTTCATCTAACAAATATTCTTCAAATTCTATTCCTACTTGCTCTGCTGCTCTACTTTTGTTTCTTACATATATTTGTGATGCTTTATTATTTCCTACCATTATTACAGCAAATTTGGGATTGATTCCTTTTTGTTTTAGTTCATCACACTTTGACTTTAAATCTGCTCTAATTTCACTTGCTAGTTTTTTTCCATCTATTAATTCCATTATTCTATTCCTCCGGTAATCTTATACTCTATATCTTCCATATGTGGAAAAATTTCCTTAACCCTTTTTAAAGTAAGCATAGTCATTCTAGGTTGTGGATTTTTAGGATTATCAGTTATTAGTTTTTGAGTATAACAATTTTTTGCTGTTCTAAACAAAACATATCTATTTCTTACATATGTGTAATAAATTTGATATCCATTTTTTAAGTCTAACCACATGTCTTCAAATGTATAATTCTCCATTACATTCATTCCTTCCAATAGTAAAATTATTTGCACATATCATCAAATTCAGCTTCGGTAATAATTTGTACCCCTAAGTTTTGAGCCTTTGTAAGCTTACTTCCTGCATCTTCTCCTGCTAGTAAATAACTTGTCTTTTTAGATACAGAACTTGAAGTTTTTCCTCCAAATTTTTCTATTATATTAGATGCTTCTTCTCTTGAATATTTTTCTAAAGTTCCTGTTAATACAAAAGTTTTTCCAGCAAATCTTTCATCTTCGTCTTCAGATTTTTGTCTTTCCATATTAACACCTGCATCTTTTAACCTTTTTAATAAGTCTTTTGTCTGTTCCTGTTCGAAAAACTCTCTTATACTATTCGCCACAATTGGACCAATTTCCTCTACCATACTTAAACTTTCTACTGTTGCTTCTGATAAATTATCCATATTTTCATATCTTTTTGCTAAAATCTTTGCTGCTTTTACTCCAACATGTCTAATTCCTAATGCTGTAATTAATCTATATAAATCATTTTCTTTACTTGCATTTATACTATCAATTAAATTTTGCGCAAATTTTTTACCATTTTTCTTTAATGATGCTATATCTTCAAATTCTAAATCATATATATCTGCAATATTTGCAATCATTTTTTTATCTAGCAAAACGCCTATAATATTTTCTCCAAGTCCATCTATATTCATTGCTTCTCTTGATACAAAATGTACTAAATTTCTATATAATTTTGCTGGACACTCTATTCCTGTACATCTAACAGCTGCTTCTCCCTCTTCTCTAACTGCTTCTGCACCACATACAGGACATACTTTTGGCATTTCAAATTCTTTTTCTTCTCCTGTTCTTTTTGAAACAACTGCTTCAACAATTTCTGGTATTACATCTCCTGCCTTTTGTATTATTACTCTATCACCTATTTTTAATCCTTTTTCTTTTATAAAATCTTCATTATGAAGTGTAGTTTTAGAAATTGTTGAGCCTGCAACTTTTACTGGCTCTAATATTGCCATTGGTGTTATTACACCAGTTCTACCAACTTGACAAACTATATCTTTTAAAATTGTTTCTTTTTGCTCTGGCGGATATTTGTATGCAATTGCCCATTTAGGTACTTTACTTGTTGTTCCCATAATTTCTCTTAATTTTAGATTATCTACTTTAACTACTGCTCCATCAATTCCAAATGTTAAACTCTCTCTGTCTTCTCCAATTTTCTTTATTGCATTTACTACTTCTTTTATATTGTCACAATAGATTCTTACAGGATTAACATTAAATCCTAATTTGCTTAAAAACTCTAATTCTTCAAAGTGAGAATTAAATTCTTTTCCATCTATTTTCTGAACATTGAATATATAAATATCTAATGGTCTATTTTTTGTAATATTACTATCTAATTGTCTTAGTGAACCTGCTGCTGCATTACGAGCATTTGCAAATAGCTCCTCTTCATTTTCTTCTCTTTCTTGATTCATTTTCTCAAAATCATTTTTAGATATAAATACTTCTCCTCTGACTGTAATATTTAGTTTTTCTGGTAGTTCTTGTGGAATTGTTTTTATTGTTTTTAAATTTTCTGTTACATCTTCTCCTACTAAACCATTTCCTCTTGTTGCTCCTCTAACTAGTTTTCCATCTACATATTCTAATGCTGCTGATAAACCATCTATTTTAGTTTCTACTACATATTTAGGATTTTCTATTCCATTTTCTTGTGCTTGCTTTTTTACTCTTTCATCAAATGCTTCTATTTCTTCAAAATTAAAAACATCTTGCAAACTTTGTAGTGGAACTTCATGTTCTACTTTTTTAAATCCTTCTTTTACTGTTCCTCCTACTTTTTGTGTCAATGAATTTTTTGTAATTAATTCTGGATATTGACTTTCTAATGTTCTTAATTCTAACATCATCATATCATATTCAAAGTCAGTTATTTCCGGTTTATCATCATCATAATATTTTTTTGCATGATATTCTACTGTCTTTCTAAGTTCTTTTATTCTTTTTTCTGCTTGTTTTTTATTCATTTTTTCTATTGCAACCCTTTCTTTTTTATTTAACAAAAATGTATAATAAAAGAAGACATGTCCTTTTATAACATGTCCTCTTCGATTTATGCATCTGCTTTTGCTAATATTATTGTTCTTGCCTTACTATCATCTGTACATGTTGTTAATGATATTTCAATTGCACCTTGTGTATCTCTTGTTATATAATCTGATTCATTTTCTGCTGCTTCAAATTTATTATATATAGTATATGCAAGTCTCTTACCTGTTGAATCTGTAATGTATATTTTGTCTCCAACATTTAATTTTTTATTGTTTGAGAAAAATAATCCATTTCTATAGTTGTGTCCAGCTATTGTTGTATTTCCTGGTTGATTTAAGCCAACTCCATATAATACAACTACTGATGTTTCTAATGCTTTTGGTGAATATTCATATTGTTCTAGAATAGGACATTTCAACCCTGTAACTGGTATTTCTATTGTTCCTGCAACATCAAAACCATTATATTGTTTTTTCTTTCCATTTGATGATGTTCCATCTGTTTCTCCTTGGTCTACTCCGTCGAATTCAATATCATTTGTATTGTCATTTTTATTGTTACCATCTACATTGCTATCTCCAAATGTATCTACAAAGTCTTCTGCACTATTTTTGTTAATATATGTTTGATAATATTTATATCCTAAAACACCAATAATTGCAACTATTGCTATAACAATTATTATCAAAAGTATTGTTAAAAAATTACTATATTTTTTACCCATATACAAATACCTCCATTTTTAATTGTAATTATTTTTCAATTTTTCCTTATAAATCTATTATAACATATATCTATAAAAAATGGTAGCTTTTTAAACTATTTTTTCACCTAATTGTTTTCCTGCCAATAAGTGGAAATGTAAATGTCCAACTTCTTGACCTCCATCTTTTCCGCAATTAACTATTACTCTATATCCATTTTCTTTAAATCCTTGTTTTTCAGCAATTTCATTTATAACTTTATAAATTTTACTAATTACTTTTTCGTCTCCATCTTCCATTTCAGCTAATGATACTATATGCCTTTTAGGAATTACTAATACATGTATTGGTGCAGCTGGATTAATGTCCTTAAATGCTAATACTTCTTCATCTTCATACACTTTGCTTGATGGAATTTCTCCTTTTATTATTTTACAAAATAAACAATTTTCATCCATACTAAAATTCATTCCTTTCTCGCTTCGCTCAAAGGCACACATAGGTATGAAAGCCTTGAGTTTGAAGCATTC
>CAKPHD010000024.1 GCA_934155625.1 uncultured Clostridia bacterium | reverse complement strand
AAATTCATTATAGCAATAAAGGCCTTTAGCGTCAAGACTTTTTTCGACATTTGAAATAAAATATTTATATGCAATTAAAATGCTATTTTTAAGATAGTGAAAAAGTCTGTACATTTTGATTTTAGCTAAGTTTCGGCACTTTTAAACTTTCTTTAAGTATACAACTTAAAGAAAATTTCTTAACAGTTTATTTCCTATAAAAAATCATTTTATTCTAAAAATTGACAATTATTATTTATTTCTTTTGTAACTCTTCTAAAAAGTAAATAGAAGCAATTAGCATATACCAAGAATTCTTGTAATAATCAAAATAATTATTGTAAAAAAGAACAATATATGTTAAGATATATAAAAATGAAATGCAAAGGAGGTATTTCTATGTGGATAGCAATCGCAATAATTGTATTATTAGTAATTTGGGTTATCTCAATATACAATGGACTAATATCATCTAGACAAAAAGTTGATAATGCTTGGAGCCAAATTGATGTACAATTACAAAGAAGATTTGATTTAATCCCTAATTTTGTAGAAACTGTAAAAGGATACATGAAACATGAATCAGAAACATTCGAAAAAATCACAGAATTAAGAACTTCATGGGCAAATTCTTCAACAGTTAGTGAAAAGGCAAAATTAGATGGCGAACTTTCTGGAGCCCTAAAAACTATAATGGCAGTTTCAGAAAATTACCCAGAATTAAAAGCAAACACAAACTTCTCAGAATTATCAGAAGAACTTCGTAACACAGAAAATAAAATTTCTTTTTCAAGACAATTTTACAATGACAGTGTTACAAGATATAACACAAAATTAGAGCTTTTCCCTTCAAATATTATTGCAAATATGTTCAACTTTAAATCTAGAGAATTATTTGCAGCAGAAAGTGATGAAGCTAGAAAAAATGTTAAAGTAGACTTTAATAATTAATTTACTTAAGTTTGGTTCTGTTTTTATACAAACCAAACTTTTTTGATAGGAGGAAAACTTTATGTTTGAAGATATTAAAAGAAATAAAATGAAATCTTGGTTTATTATTTTATTATTCTTAGCCTTTATTGCCATAATTGTTTACTATATATGTATGGCTTTAGATTTAGGCAAAACATCAATTATAATCGCAATGATTTTTGCCATTATTTCTACATGGGGTTCATATTATTATAGTGATAGAATCGTACTTAGTCTTAATAAAGCTAGACCAACTACTAAAGAAGAAAATCAGAAACTTGTAAACATTTTGGATTCATTAGTTGTATCTTCTGGTTTACCAGCTACACCCAAATTATATATTGTAGAAGATGCTCAACCTAATGCTTTTGCAACAGGTAGAAATCCAGAACATGCAGTTATATGTGTTACTACTGGTTTATTAGACAAATTAGAATACTATGAATTAGAAGGTGTTTTAGCACATGAAATGTCACATATTAAAAATTATGATATCCTTCTTTCTGCAGTTGTTTCTGTAATGGTAGGTTTTGTAGTTATACTTTCTGATTGGTTTACTAGAATTACTTTTTGGGGCGGCCCAAGAAGAAGAGATGATGATGATAATGGCAATCCAATTTTAATGTTTATCGGTTTAATTTTTCTAATTTTAGCACCTATATTTGGTCAATTAATGCAACTTGCAATTTCTAGAAAAAGAGAGTTTTTAGCAGATGCAACAGCAGTTGAGTTTACCAGAAATCCTGATGGATTAATTTCAGCTC
The DNA here is from genome assembly GCA_934155625.1 of uncultured Clostridia bacterium. Classification (GTDB taxonomy): domain Bacteria; phylum Bacillota; class Clostridia; order TANB77; family CAG-508; genus CAG-269. The sequence continues at coordinate 22,720 of CAKPHD010000024.1, read as the reverse complement.
TTCTTAAAATTTCTGGTGATCCAAATGAATTAAAAGTTGCTAATAATGCTACAGAAAATATGTATATTGTTAATCCTTTTAGAGGTAAAAAATCTTCTTCTAGTTTATGGTCTACACATCCTAGTATAGAAGATAGAGTTGAAGCTTTAAGAAATATAAAATAAAATTTTAGAATACTCATTTGAATAGTGAGTATTCTTTTTTTGTATCTTTTTGCAATTATTTGTCATATCTTACTACAGGAGGATATGAATATGATTATTAAATGTATTCTATTAGCATTATCTGCAAGTATAGATGCTTTAGGTCTTGGAATTACATATGGAATAAAAAAGACCAAAATGTCTAAATCAGGTAATCTAATAATTTTTACCACATTATTTTGTTTATCCGGACTTTCTGTATTTATAGGACACTATATCTCAACTCTATTTTCTCCTGTTGTTTCCGCAATATTAGGTGCATCACTTTTAATACTACTTGGCATTTATAATATCTTTAAAGCCAAAAATAATAACCCTACAAATTTTGATACAGACGGTTCTAATTATATTGATGCAAAAGAAGCCTTTATTTTAGGTCTAGCCGTTGCAGTTGATGCTTCTTGTGTTAGTCTAGGTTCTGGAATGATTGGCATTGCTGGTTTTATTTTGCCACTTTTAATGGCAATTTTCCACACTTTCTTCGTTAATTGTGGAAATCTTGTTGCTACTAACATTACTAGCAAATTCACAATTTCATCCAGATTACTTTCAAACCTTTCAGGTATAATTTTAATTTTTATAGGTTTTGTTAGATTGTTATCTTAGATTGGAGATTTGATATGATATTTAATTGTATTTTATTAGCTCTTTCTGTTAGTATAGATTCTTTAGGTATTGGAATCACTTATGGATTAAAGAAAACTAAAATTACTGCTATAAGCAATATTATCCTGTTTGCTATATCATTTTGTATTACTTGTGGTTCTATATTTTTAGGGCATTATATTTCTGCTCTATTTTCTCCTACTATTTCTACTATACTTGGTTCTTCTTTTTTGATTATATTAGGAGTTTATAATATCTACAAAACTATAAATAAACCTCCAACTGATTATGATATAGACCATTCTAATAATATTGATGCTAAAGAAGCTCTTTTTCTTGGCTTAGCTCTTTCTATTGATTCTGCTTGTGTTGGCATCGGCTCTGGTATTATTGGTATTAATGATATTGTTTTACCTTTTTTGGTTGCTTCTTTTCAACTTGCTTTTCTTAATTGTGGTAATTTAGTCGCTAATAGTATTGCTAAATATGTTAATGTTTCTGAATATGCTCTTTCTATTTTTTCTAGTTTTATTTTGATTTTGGTTGGCATATTTAGAGCTATATAAAAAATCCAACTTTTATTAAGTTGGATTTTCTTTCTTATTTTAACTTCATAGAAAGTAACTTCGAAATACCCTTTTCTTCCATAGTAACACCATAAATAGTATCAGCCGCTTCCATAGTACCCTTTCTATGAGTAATAACCAAGAATTGAGTATCCTTAGCAAACTTCTTTAAGTACTCTGCATATCTGTAAACATTAACATCATCAAGTGCAGCCTCAATTTCATCAAGCACGCAGAAAGGTGCAGGATTAATCTTTAAAATTGCAAACAATAGCGCAATTGCAGTAAAAGCTTTTTCTCCTCCAGAAAGTAGAGTCATATTTTGAAGTTTCTTTCCTGGTGGTTGAACAGTAATGTCAATTCCGCATTCAAGAATATTAGTTTCATCAGCTAAAGTCACTTCTGCCATACCTCCACCAAACAATTCTTTAAATACCTCTCCAAAGTTTTTATTAATAACCTCAAATTTTTCTTTAAATTGTTTTTTCATAGTTTCTGTCATTTCTTGAATTACATTCCTAAGTTTTGCCATTGTCTCGTCTAAATCAAGCCTTTGTTCACACATAAAGTCATATCTGTCTTTTAAGTTTTTGTACTCTTCTATTGAATCTACATTTACACTTCCAAGTTCTTTAATATCTGTTCTAAGCACATTTACCCTTCTTTGTGTTAATGCTACATTTTCAGGCTTTGGATAATTTCCAGCATTATTAGGTGTAAGCTCATATTCTTCCCACATTTTATTAATAATATCTGTAATATCCTCTTCTGTTTTTGTTTTCTTAACTTCAAGTTTTGTAATTTGAGCTTTTAAATCTTCAATAGTTTTAAATTGATCTGTTTGTTCATCTTCTTTTTTGCTTAATTTCTCATTTTTCTCTATTCTTTCTTGTTTCAATTTCTCAATTGTATCTCCACTATTAGAAACTTTTGATTTTACATTCTCTATTTCTTGTTTTGTATTTTCTATCTCTGCCTTTAAGTTCTCATTTTCTTTATTAGCATTTTCAATTTGAATTTTTTTGTTTTCTTTATTTTTCGTGTGTGTCTCAATTTCTTTTTCTATCATTTCTGTTATTTCTTGAATTGAAACTTCACTTTCATTAAATGATGATACTGAAATTTTTAAATTTGTAATATCAAAATTCAAGTCATCTATATACTTTTGACTATCTTTATTAGCATTTGAAAATTCATCAATTATTTTTCTATCTGCTTCATTTTGCTTATCCATAGTTTCTATTTGTTTTTCGTTATCTTCTTTTGCTTTTATTGTTTCTTGTTTATCTTCTTCTGTTTTAATGTTTTCTTGTTTTAATTTTTCAACTCTTTTTTGTATTTGCTCTATATTTTCATCTATTGAAGTTACTCTTTGTTTTTCTGTTGCATATGTTATATCTGTTTCTTGTAATTGTTTTTCTAATGATTGTACTTCTTCTATAATATCTTCAGATGAATTCATATATTCTTCTTTATCTTTTTCTGATTTTTGAATTTTTTCTTTTAATTTTTTTAGTTCTTTTTCAAGTGCTTCTATTTCTCTACTTCTACCTAAAATATTTACCGTTTTCTTTGTTACAGAACCACCTGTAATAGCGCCTGATGGATTTATTACATCTCCTTCAGTTGTAATTATTCTAAATAAATAATTATTTTCTTTTGCTAAATTTATTGCATTTTGCATGTTGTCTACTACAACAGTTCTTCCAAGTAAATTTAAAATAATCTGCTCATATTTTTTATCAAATTTTACTAAATCTGATGCAATTCCTATTACTCCTGTTTTCTTTCCTTTTATGTTCTCAATTTTTCTTCCTTTTACTGCTGTAATTGGTAAAAATGATGCTCTTCCTAAATTATTTTTTCTTAAATGCTCTACTAATTTTTTTGCATCTTCTTCAGTCTCTGTAACTATATTTTGCAAACTTGCACCTAAACACATTTCTATTGCTGTTTCGTATTCACTTGGTACTGAAATTATATTTGCTAATACCCCATGCATTCCTTTTCCAAGTTCTTTGATTTTTTCACAGTCTAGTAATAGTGATTTTACACTTTTTATATATCCTTCTTTCTCTTTTTCTGTTTCTACTAAGAAATTATATCTTGATTGCTTCATTCTCATTTCATTTGTGTTATTAACTATTTGTAAATCATATTCTTTAATTTTATTGTCTATTTCTTGCTTTTTATTATCTATTTCATCTATTGCTTTTAATATTTTGTTTCTTTCAGTTTCTATTTGATTAAAACTTTGAGCAATATCTTCTCTTTTCATTCTTGTTCTGTCAAGTTCTAATATTTGATTATCAATTTCTTGTCCAATTTGTTTTTGTCTTTTTTCAGCATTTTCTATATTAGCTGTTTGTGTACTTATTTGTGATTGTAATTCATATTTTTTATCTGTATTGTCTTCTACTTGTTTTTTTAGTTTTTCTATTTCAAGTTCTTTACTACTTAATTTTTCTGTTAATTTTTTTAGCTCTTCTTCTTTTTCTTTTAATTCATTTTCGAATTTTTCTTTGTTTTGTTTTAAATTATCTTTTTTAGATTGCTTTTGTTCTATCTCTTGTTTTAAATTTTCAATTTTTTCTTCTAATTCTACTATTTCACTTTGATATAGTTTTGAATTTTCTATGTTATTTGAAATCTTAGTTTCTGCAACATTTATATTAGAGTTTAGTTTTTCTATTTCTTTTTCACTTTCAAATCCTATATTTTGCATATCTTCTATTTTTGTTGTAATCTCATCTATGCTGTCTTTCAATTCTTCTTTTAGAATTTTGATTTTTTCTAATTTTCCTTCTTCTTGGTTCAAAGTAGAATTCATTATTTCTTCATCTTTAGTAAACTCTTCTAAAGATTGTTTGAATTTGTCTATATTATATAAAAATAAACCAACTTCAATATTTTTCAATTCTTCTTTTAAATTCAAATATTTTTTTGCTTTATCAGATTGTTGTTGTAGAGGTTCTAAATTGCCTTCTATTTCTGTTAATATATCATTTATTCTTAATAAATTAAGTTTAGTTTGCTCTAACTTTTTTTCTGTTTCTTCTTTTCTTGCTCTATATTTTACAATTCCAGCAGCTTCTTCAAATATATGTCTTCTGTCTTCTGATTTGTTACTTAGTATTTCATCAATTTTTCCTTGTCCTATTATAGAATACCCATCTCTTCCTATTCCTGTATCCATAAATAGTTCTACAATGTCTTTTAATCTGCATGGTACTTTATTAATATAATATCCTGTTTCCCCGCTTCTGTATATTTTTCTAGTAACAGTTACTTCTGAATATTCTATTGGCAATGCTCCATCTGTATTATCAAATACTAATGATGCTTCTGCAAAACCTAGCGATTTTCTGTTTTGTGTTCCTGCAAATATTATATCTTGTGTTTTAGCACCTCTTAATGATTTCATACTTTGTTCTCCAAGTATCCATCTTATGGCATCTGATATATTACTTTTTCCTGATCCATTTGGTCCTATTACACTTGTAATTCCAGGCATAAATTCTAATACTGTTTTATCTGCAAATGATTTAAATCCTTGCATCTCTAATCTTTTTAAATACATGTTTCTCACCTTTTTGTTCTTTCTTGTTGTATTTTATCGTAAAATGTAAAAACGGTCAATAGGTACTCCCCTTTTTGACCGCATTTATTATTTTTCTTTGCTTAAGTCTACTTCGAAATAGAACTCAACTCCATTATATTTGTTCTCGACACCATAATCATTTCCATAATTATTCATAATAGCTCTAACAATAGACAAGCCAATACCGCTTCCTCCATCTTCTCTATTACGAGCTTCATCAACTTTAAAAAATCTGTTCCAAACACGAGAAAGATTTTCCTTTTCTATATTATGGCCTGTATTAAATACAGTTACTCTCATTTTGCTTTTTTCAGGCATTATTGTATTTGTTATTTTTATATATTTTTCTCCATCAATTTCTTCAACATGCTTTATAGCATTTGTTAAATAATTAGTTATAATTTGGCTCATATAAAAATCATCTGAAAATACATTTATCTCATCTATAGTTTCAAATTCTACTTGAGTTTGTTTTTCTTCTAACATTACTTTAGATGTTCTTACTATTTCTTTTTCTAACTCTACAATATTAAAGTCTCTATTATTAAACTCTCTTTTTTCATATTCTAGTTTTGTAAGTTCAATTAACTGTCTTACCATCTTGTCCATTTTATTTGTTTCATCTAATATTACTTCTGCATAGAACTTTCTATTTTCTGGGTCTGTATTAACATTCTCTAAAAGCCCTTCACTATACCCTTGTATTAATGCAATAGGTGTTTTTAATTCGTGCGAAACATCCGAAATAAAACTTTTTCTCATTTCATCTATTTTTGCTTTTTTCTCAATATCTCTTTCCAATTCAATATTAGTATTTCGTAATTGATTTATTGTTTTCTCCAGCTTATCCGACATCAAATTAATACTTTTACCTAACTCATCTATTTCGTCATCATCATCTGTTACTGTATATTTATGACTAAAATCTAAATTAGCCATTTTTTTAGCAATACTATTTAATTCGGATATTGGGCTACTAAATGTTTTTGATATATATATTATTGCTATTCCACCAATAACAATCACTATTCCAGCAATTAAATATAAAAATCTATTAGATATTCTAACACTTTCTTGTATTGATGATATTGGAATTCTAATATACACTCCATATCCATTATCAAGTTTTCCTGATAATAATATATAATTAGCACTTGTTTCTGTGTCTTTTATATTTCTTATTTCTAATTTGTCAGTTTCTTCTATTATTTTATATTCTTGTCTTTTATTAGTTCCCCAAAAGTCTATAATTACTCTTATATTAGACAAAAAGTCTTTATTAGATAAATATACGGCATTATCTGATTGGTCTTTTATTATAATATCAAAATTGTTTTTTATTGATATTCTATCTAATTCATCTTTGAAATTATCAATTTGTTTTTCTGAATTATAATAATCATTTATATTGTCATATAATACTTTTAATTGATTACTTTTGGTATATTGATAATATTTTTCTAATACAAAACTATTTACTAATATCAAGAATAATATTATTGATAAAACTACTATGCATAAAGTAAAAAATAATTTTCCTCTGACTGTTTTTACTTGTTTTGATAGATGTTCTCTCACTTTTAGATTCCTCATTTCTTTATTTCAAATTTATATCCTATTCCTCTAATTGTTTCAATATATTTTCCTTTTTTGCCTAATTTATGTCTAATTTTTTTTATATGACTATCAATAGTTCTAGAATCTCCATAATAATCATAATTCCATACATTATTTAAGATTTTGTCCCTAGATAATGCTATATTTTCATTGTCTAATAAGTATTTTAAAAGCTCGTATTCTCTTAAGCTTAAATCTATTGGCTTTCCATCAACTTTAACTGTTCTTCCTTCTTGATCTATTGTTATTCCATCATAGTCTTTAATTTCTTTGGTATCTCCATAAGTTCTTTTTAATATTGCTTCAACTCTAGCTACTAAAATTTTAGGGCTAAATGGTTTTGATATATACTCATCTACTCCAAGTTCAAATCCAAATAATTCATCTTGTTCTTCTCCTCTTGCTGTTAGCATTATTACAGGTAAATTAGAATCTTGTCTTATTTTTCTAAGTACAGACCATCCATCAAGTTTTGGCATCATTACATCTAACAATATTAGTTTTATTTTATTTCTATTTTCTTCAAAAACTTCTATTGCTTTTTCTCCATCTTCTGCTTCTAATATTTGATATCCTTTTACAGATAAAAAGTCTTTTAACAATTTTCTCATTCTTGATTCATCATCAACTACAAGAATATATGTTCCATCCATTTTTCTTCCTCCATTATAATTTGTTTAATATAATTATAACTATCGTCTATGTCTTTTTTGTGAAAGTTTAGCTATTTTTTACGTATAAAGTTTGTGTATTATATGCTAATTCTATATTCTCTTTATGTAATATTGCCATTATTTCATAATTTACTTTTTCTTTTACATTCAAAAATCCTGCATAATCTGTTTCATTTATATATGCATTAATAGATATTTCATATCCATTATCTGCAATTTCTTCAAACTTTACTCTTATATTGCCATCTTTAACAATGTCATTTCTATTATCTAACATATATTCTATTTGCTCTGTTGTTTGTTTTATTTTTTCAAGTGGTGTATCTAGTTCTAACATTAATTTGGTATAATATCTTCGTTTTTGAATTTCTCCATAGTTTATAACTGATGCACTTGCCATTTCTGAATTTGGAACATGTAATACTGTGTCATCTAATGTTCTAATATTAGTACTTCTAAATTTAATTAGTTCTACTGTTCCTTCATAATTATCTACTTTGATATAATCACCAACTTTGTATGGCTTGTCCCAAAATATAGCAATTCCACCAATTAGGCTTTTAGCAGTGTCTTGTGCTGCAAGTGTTAATACTACTCCACTTATTCCTATACCTGTTATAAAACCACTTATGTTATATCCAAGTTCAGAGATTATCATAAATCCTGCTAAAATATAAATTCCTATTCTTGCAGTTCTTAAAATAGCATTCATTGTAACATTGTCTATATCTTTACTGCTTTTATCTCTTAGCTTAGAAACTATTATATTTTTCTCATTTAGTCCTTGTGCAAATGATTTAGCAACAAACAATATCATTGCGATTTTCATCGTTTTTTCTATTATTACTTCTGCTTTTCCAGAAAGAGCTATTACGTCTTTTATCATATATAATCCAATATATATTCCTATAAATGTAAAGATCGTTTTTAATGGTAAATAAAATGGATTTTTCTTTACAGATTTTTTTCCATTTTTTTTATATGTTAATATTTTAATTATTATACTTGAAGCTGCAGAACTTAATATTCTAAACACTAATATTATTCCAATAGCTATTGCTATTTGTGTAACTACTTCTATATCTATATTCATATTCATCTTCCTCTTCCTTTTTTCAAAAAAAACTGTCGAAATCCCAACAGTTTTTTATTTTAGTTCATATAATCTCTTAATTTTTTGCTTCTACTTGGATGTCTTAGTTTTCTTAATGCTTTGGCTTCAATTTGACGAATTCTTTCTCTTGTTACATCAAATTCTTTTCCTACTTCTTCTAGAGTTCTTGCTTTTCCGTCTTCTAATCCAAATCTTAATTTTAAAACTTTAGCTTCTCTTGGTGTTAATGTATTCATTACTTCTTCTAATTGTTCTCTTAAAAGAGTATATGAGGCAGCATCATGTGGTGCTGGAGAATCTTCGTCTTGTATAAAGTCTCCTAAATGACTGTCATCTTCTTCTCCTATTGGAGTTTCTAATGATACTGGGTCTTGAGCTATTTTTTGTATTTCCATTACTTTTTCAACAGACATTTCCATCTCTTTTGCAATTTCTTCTGGAGTTGGTTCTCTTCCTAATTGTTGTAATAAGTGTCTTGATGTACGAATTAATCTGTTTATTGTTTCTACCATGTGTACTGGTATTCTTATTGTTCTAGCTTGATCTGCTATAGCTCTTGTTATTGCTTGTCTTATCCACCATGTTGCATAAGTACTGAATTTGAATCCTTTTGTATAATCAAATTTTTCTACTGCTTTTATTAATCCCATGTTTCCTTCTTGTATTAAGTCTAAGAATAACATTCCTCTTCCTACATATTTTTTAGCAATACTTACAACTAATCTTAAGTTTGCTTCTGCTAATTCTTGTTTTGCTTCCTCATCATTATTCAATATTCTTTTTGCTAATTCTAATTCTTTTTCATATGAAAGTAATGGAATTTTACCAATTTCTCTTAAATACATTCTAACTGGATCGTCTACACTTATTCCTTCAAAACTCGTGTCTGTAATTTCGTCTAATTTTAATTCTTCTACTTCTTTTAAATCTTCAACATCTGGTTCTTCTTCAAAATCATCATTTAAAAGTGATACTCCCATTTCTTCGAATGCATCAAATACTTTGTCAATTTGCTCTGGATTTGTGTCTTCTAGTTCTTTTGCTAATTCTCCATATGTTATTTTTCCATTTTCTTTAGCTTTTTTTACTATATTTTTAACTTTTTCTGTCTCTGTTATTTCTTCTCCATTTTCATTTTTTGAATTATTATCTTCTTTTTTATTTTTCTTTTCTTTTTTTATTTCTTCAATTAGTTTTTCTTTTTGGGCTAATTTGCTTTTTTTATCTTCTATAGTATTACCCATATCTAATTCTATTTGGTTTTCATCTTTCTTTTTTCCCACGAAAAATTCCCCCTACCTGATTTTTGACAATGCAATTATTATATTACTTAATTCTTTTCCTAATTGCACTTTCTTTTCTGTATCACTCTCTATCTCTAATTGTTTTAAAATTTCTTTTTTTCTGTTATCTAATCTTTCTTTCTCATATTTTATCAATATATCTTCAACAGCTTTATTAATATCTTCTATTTCAAAATCTGTTGCCATTAACATTGTTATATGACTTTGTATATTTTCATCAAATGTGTCTATAAGTTTATTTATATTACATTCTTCTTTTTCTAATTCTTCATATAGTTTTTTTGCAATTTCTTTATTGATTTCACTTTTGAAATCTTCTGGCTTTATTTGTTGTTTTATTTTTTCAAAAGCTTCTTTATTATTTTCTAATAGTATTGCTATTATTGTATTTTCTCTTCTTTCTAAGTCTTCATCAATAATATTGCTTTCTTTAATTTTACTCTCTATATGTTTTATTTCTCTATTTTTGTTTTGTAATATTTTATCTCCTTTATTGCCAGCATATATTAATTTGTTTACTTCTGCATAAATTGCTTCTTTTGATATATTATACCCTTGTGCAATTTTTTCTATGTATATTTCTCTTTCCATTGTGTTTTCTACTTTTGAAAGAATCTTTGCAATTTCATTTAAAAATTTTATTTTATCTCCTGTGTTTTCTAAGTTAAGACCTTTTTTCAAATTTTTAACCTTAAATTCAACTAATGATATTGCATTGTCCATTGCTAGTTTGAATCGTCCTTCTCCAAATTTGACAATATATTCGTCTGGATCTTTTGCTCCTTCGATTTGTAATACTCTCATATCACATCCCATTTTTTGCAATATTTCCATAGATCTTGCAACTGCTGTTTGTCCAGCACCATCAGCGTCAAACCCAAGTATTACTTGCTCAGTACTTTTTCTTAACAACCAACCTTGTTGTTCTGTTAATGCTGTTCCTAATGCTCCTACTACATTTGTTATTCCTCTTTGATGTAGTGATATAACATCCATATATCCTTCTACTATTAATAGTTTTTTTGTTGCATCTTTTTTGGCTACATTTAGCCCAAATAAATGTCTTCCTTTACTATATACAACATTTTCTGGTGAGTTGATGTATTTGGGCTGTGGAAATTTTGGATCTTTGATTTTTGAATCATCTAATATTCTTCCTCCAAATCCAATTACTTTTCCTCTTACATCACAAATTGGAAACATTAGCCTTTCTCTGTATCTGTCTATATATGTTCCATTGTCTCTTTTGTTTACTAATCCTGATTCAAGTATTTCTTTTTCTCCGAATCCTGCTGATTTTAATGCTTTATATAGTTCATCAAATTTTCCTGAAAATCCTATTTTATATGCTTCAAGTGTTTCTTGATTCATTCTTCTTTTTTTTACATATTCTTGTCCTATTTTTGCAACTGGTTGATATAGTCTTTGATGATAGTATTCTGCTGCAAATTCGTTTACTTTATAAACTTTTGCTTTTAGTTCTTCTCTTGCAGTGTCTGCATTGTTTTCTAATGTTGGCAATTGTATATTTGCTCTTTCTGCTAATTGTTCTAGTGATTCTTTAAATGTTATTCCTTCTATTTTCATTAAAAATGTGTAGACATTACCTCCTACACCACATCCAAAACAATGAAAAATCTGCCTATCTGGTGAAACTGAAAATGATGGTGATTTTTCACTATGAAATGGACATAGTCCAAAATAGTTTCTTCCTTTTCGAGTTAAATGCACATATTGTGATATGATATCTACTACATCATTATTTTGTCTTACTTCTTCAATTATCTCATCACTATAACGTATCATTTTCCTCCACTCCTACACATATTTGTACATAATTATATTATTCGACGAATTTTACATAATTCCCTCTTTTTTTAGAGATTTTTTGATTTTTTTGTAATATTTGATACAATTCACTAATTATTAACTATTATATTTAGAAATTAATAATATATTGTTTTTTAATACCTTGGTGTCGCAATCCACATATTAAAAAGCTGGTATGTTGATTGCTCCATATCGCATTCGCTTCGCTCATTTGATCGCTTACGCGGTATTTCAAAAACAATATATTATTAATTTTCTAAAATTTTTATAATTCATCTGTGAATTTTAACTAATATTATAAAATCTCAAAATCTATTTTTCTTAGTAATTTATTAGCATCTGCAACTCTTATTTTTACTTTGTCTCCTATTTTATAAACTTTATGAGACTGCTCTCCAATTGCTTCTCTTCTTTCTTCATTATAAATAAAATATTCATCTCCTAAATTTTCATATCTTATTAATCCTTCTATTGTATTATCTAGTTCAACAAATATACCAAAATTTGTAACAGATGAAACAATTCCTTCATATTCTTCACCAATTTTGTTTTCCATATATTCTGCCTTTTTAATGTCTTCTGCTTCTCTTTCAACTTTTGTTGCAGTTCTTTCTCTTTCTGAACAATTATCTGCTCTTTTTCCAGCTCTCTTTTCATATTTTTTTAGCCAAAATTCATTTACCATATAATCATTTTCTAAGTATTTAGAAATTATTCTGTGTATAAATAAATCTGGATATCTTCTTATTGGTGATGTAAAATGGCAATAATATTTACTTGCAATTCCAAAATGTCCTTTATTTTCCGCTTCGTATTTAGCCACTCTAAGTGTTCTTAAGATGATATTTGATACTACCTTTTCCGCTTCTTTACCTTTTACATCATCTAATATTTTTGCAAATTCATTTGGATATATAATATCTTCTTTAGAAATTTTTATTTTATATCCAAAATTATACAATACTTTATTCAATTCTTTTACTTTATCTAAGTCTGGTGCCTCATGATTTCTGTATATAAATGGTGCTTGTAACCAATAAAATTTTTCTGCTACAGTTTCATTTGCGACAAGCATAAACTGTTCTATTATTTCATTTGCAAAATATGTTTCATATTTACTTACATCAATTGCAAATCCATTTTCATCTAATGTTATCTTACTTTCTGGTATATCTAAATTTAAATATCCATTTTCTTTTCTTTTTTCTTTTAAAATTGTTGCAAGTTCTGCCATCAAATCAAAATCACTTATATATTTTTCATATTTTTTTAGTACTTTTTCATCTGACCTATCTATTATTTTTTGAACATCTGTATATGACATTCTTTCTGTTACATTTATAACTGCTTTATATATATCAGATGAGATTATTTTAGCTTTTGGAGTTATTTCCATAGAACATGACAATGTATATCTATCTTCTCCAGCATTCAAGCTGCAAATCCCATTTGATAACTCTCGTGGCAACATTGGGATAACACGTCCTAACATATAAATACTTGTCCCTCTTAAATATGCTTCTTTATCAAGCTCCGTTTTTTCTCTTACATAATGACTAACATCTGCAATATGCACATCCAGCCTATAATTTCCATTCGGCAATTTTTCTACATGTATTGCATCATCCAAGTCTTTTGCATCTTCGCCATCTATTGTAAATATTATATCTTGACGTAAATCTTTTCTATTTGGTAAATCTGCTTTATCTATTTGTGTTCCAAATGCTTTCGCTTCTGCAACAACCTCTTCTGGAAATTTATATGGCAATTCATATTGTTTTATTAATGATAACATATCAACTCCAGCTTCATTTAATCCACCTAAAACTTCTACAATTTTTCCCTCTGCATTTTTTCCTTTTTTAGGATATTCTAATATTTTTACTAATACTTTGTGGTTGTTTCTAGCTTTTCCCCAATTTGATTTTGAAATAAATATATCTGTTCCAAAATTTTTATCATCTGGAACAACAAAACCAAAGTTTCTACTTTTTTGGAATGTTCCAACAACTGTATCTTTTTCATGTCTAATTATTTTTATTATTTTTCCTTCTTCTTTTCTATTTTCTTCTTTATTGGCTTCATTTATTATCTGGATACTTACTGTATCTCCATTTAATGCATTTAATGAATTGTCTCTTGATATATATATTTCTTCTTCTTGATTTTCTAATTTTACAAAACCAAATCCTTTTTGATTTTTTCTATATATTCCTATTTTTTCTTCTTTTTTCATTATTTATATCATTCCTTTCTCAAGGTACAAACTTACTCTTCTTTCTTATAAAGCAATTAAAAAGAACAGTTTGTAGTAACTGCCCTTTTACGCTATGTATATTATTGAAAGTGCTATTGTAACAATTACAAAAGCTATTCCTAATATAATTGTCCATCTTTTTTGTTTTCCTTCTTTAGTTCTCCCTTTATTCTTTTCAAAGAAGTTGTTTGTAGATGAACCTGTTATTGTTGATGATAAACCTGCATCATCTTTAGATTGTACCATTGCCAATATTGTTAAGGCTAAACATATTATTAAATCTACTACTACTAATATTATCTTTATTATTTGCATTTAGTATTCCTCCTAACGGTTTTGTTTACACTTGAATATTTTACCACATATTTCTTAAAAAATCAATGCTAAAGTATTAAAAATAACAAGTTTTATCATTATTCCAGTAAATAGGTTACAATTTGTTCCTTTTATTAATCCTTTATTTAGTTTTTGAAAGCCATTAAATATTTTATCAACCTCTTCTTCTGTAACAATTGCTTGTTCTTGCATATATTCTTTAGCTATGTATTGAGCTTTTATCATTGCATCATTTTCTAAAAATACCCTAATAACATAATATATAAAACTTAATATCAAAAATATATTTGAATACATCATTACATTATCTAACTTTTTTAAAATTACTAATATACATATAACTACAAAATATAATAAATATATATTAGAATATGCAAAATTAAATATTAACATTTTTTTATCTTGTATAGAATGTAAACATTCATGTGCCATTGTTTGTATTCTTGAAAAACTTTTATGTGTGCTTCCTATTGATATTTTATCTTGTATTGCTATATATAATGTTGCTTCTGTCTCTTTATCTTCTTCTATTTGAGTCGTTTCATTTCCAAGCTTTTTTAATATTGATTTACAGATTTCTGTATTCTCTGGAAATTTTTCTGCTATTGAGCTTAATTCTTGATTCAGCGCAATTTCTTTTAATTCTTTTACGTTTGTTTTCATCATAAAATATATTGTTATAATAGCTATTACTGCTATAATTATTATAATTAGTTCCATTTTAGTTTCCTTTCATTATTACTTTTAATGTTCCTAATTACATTTAAAATCAATTCATTATTTTATTAAACTTTGGATTGCATTTCCTATTATTTTATTTACATCTGCAATTAATATGTTAAATTTCATTTCTGCATCAAAATATCTACTTGCCTCTTGGTTTTGTATTAATTCTCCATATAATTCTTGCACATGTCTCATTTTATTTTCATCATCTTTTCCTGTTTGCAAAGCTGATATTTGTGCTTCATATCTTGCTTTTTCAAACTCATCTATTTTGCTTTTTAATTCAAAATTTAAGTTTATTGCCTCTTTTGCCATTTTATATGTTACATATTCTTCTGATTGCTTTATTTCTTCTGCTAATTGATTTGCAGTATCATATACATTCATTGTAATTCTCCTTTATATTAAAATAGCTGCATATTTATTATGCAGCTTTAGTTTTCTTTTATGCATATGCTTGACGTTTTCTGAAAGCTAATAGATTTGTAATTTCTTTTTCTGTTCCTTTTGCTTTTTTAGTTTTTTGTGCCTTTTCTTGTTCTAATTGTTTTCTTTGTTTTTCAGCCATTGTTTCACATATTGCTTTTTGATAAATAAAATGTGTGTCTTGAGCTATTTTGGCCCAGTTATAAGTTTTAACTTTTGCTTTTGCTTTCTTTACAATATTAGCACATAATTCCGGATTATATAATAATTCTAATATTGAGTCTGCTATTGAGTTTGGATTTCCACAATATGTTTTCATTCCTGTTTCTCTATGCTCAACAATTTCTCCTAATCCTCCAGCATCTGATACTACTATTGGTCTTTCTGCTAACATTCCTTCTAATGCTACTATTCCAAATGGTTCATATGTACTTGGAAATACTGATATATCTGCAGCTTTATACATTCTTTCTACATCTTTTCCATTCATGTATCCCGCAAAATATACTTTGTTTGATATTCCTAAGTAATCTGCTTGTGCTCTTAATTCATCAAGCATTCCACCTTTACCCGCAATTACAAGTTTAGCATCATGATATCCTTCAAGAATTTTTGGCATTGCAGCAATTAAATTTTGAACTCCTTTTTCATATACTAATCTACCCATAAATAAAATTATTTTTTCATTGTCCATTGCATATCTTCTTCTAAATGTATAGTCTCTATCCATTCCAGAAAATTTATTTAAGTTTACTCCATTTGGTACTACACTGATTTTTTCAAATGGTAATCCAAATAGTCTTTGTATTTCACATTTCATATAATTGCTATTAACAATTACTTCTGTTGCTTCATATGTAAGCATCCATTCTGTATCATTTATATATCTTTGTGTTTCATCATGTATTCCACTATTTCTTCCTGCTTCTGTTGCATGTATTGTTGCTACTATTGGGATGTTGTATGAATTTTTTAATGCTTTTGCAGCATATGCTACTAGCCAATCATGTGCATGTATTACATCAAAATTTCCTTGTTCTGCAATGATTTGGTTGGCTTTTGCTATCATATTGAAATTCATTTGCATTATCCAATCTATAAAGTTATTTGGATTTATCATATAATTGTCTACTCTGTATACTTTTACTCCTTTGTCATCCTCAAAATATGGAGTTTCTCCATCTCTGTATGTTACTACAGTTACTTCATGCCCATCTTTTATTAATCTGTGTGATAGGTCATACACAACTCTTGATATTCCGCCTACTACTCTTGGTGGATATTCCCATGTTAGCATCAATATTTTCATTGATATACCCCTTTCTTAAGTTCGATCTTCTTTAGTTTTAATCTACCTCGATATATTGTATACAAAAAAAATTAAATTGTAAATATGTTTTTGCAAAATTTTTTCATTTTTTGTAGATTTTTGTAATTAATTTTATATAACAAAAAAATAGAGAGGTTACTCTCTATCTTTCAATATCTCTTCCTTTATTTATTTGTTTGCTTTTTATTTGATCAATATTTGATTCCACTCTTATCTTTTTTCTTGAAGTTTTTGCATTTTTCTTTTCTTCTTCATCTTCTCTTGCAAATCTTGTCCAATTTACTCCATTCATTGTTTTGTTTAATTCCTTTATTTCTTCTTGGCTTAATCCTGAAGCAACTGCAAGTTCATCAAACTCTCCTTCTATTTCATTTGGTTTTAAAAATATATTTATTAAATCTTTTATTCTTCCCATTTTGATCACCCTTTATAGGTTTCTCCTCTCTTTTTTATAAAATACAAAGGTATTATATCATAGTTTTATAAAAAAGTCAATGCTTTTCCACATATTTCCATATTAGTATTTTTAATACATAGCTTGCGACACCAAGGTATTTAAAAACAATATATTATTAATTTCTAAATATAGTTGTTTATAAAATGAAAATCATAACATTAATTTTCAAAAAACTTTTCAATAATTTGTGCACATTTTTGTGAAGCCTTTTTTAAATATTGTTCAAATATAATTTCATTCTTACCATTTGGAGTATCTGAGATTCCTCTTACTATTATAAAAGGTATATTATCTAATTGACAAACTTGAGCAATTGCTGCACCTTCCATTTCTATTGCATCAGCATTAAACTTATTCTTTATCTTTTCTTTCATATTAATATTTGTACAAAAAATATCTCCAGAAGCTATCGTTCCAAGAAAAATATTAAAATCAATATTTTCTAAATTCTTTATTGCATTTTCCATTTTTTCTATTAATTTTCTATCACTTGAAAAATATTGACCTGCATTGCTAATATATCCTTTAGGATGTCCAAAAGCAGTTATATCAAAATCGTGCTGAACTAATTTCTTGCCAATTACAATATCCCCAATATTTAGTTTATCATTAGCAGCACCAGCTGAACCAATATTTATTACAGCATCAATATCAAATTTATCAATTAGTATTTGTGTTGTTCTAGCAGCATTTACTTTTCCCACTCCAGCTTCTACTAATATTATTGTTTTATCACTAATTTTTCCTTCTATAAAATTCAAACCATATATTTCTTTATTAGATATGTTTTTCATTAATTTTTGAATCTCTTGCATCTCTTCTTGCATAGCCGCAATAATTCCATAATTTTGCATTTTGTATTCTCCCTCACTTATTTAATTAATGCTAAAAAAGACACTATATTTAGTGCCTTTTTTTGATATTATTGTAATTCAATAACAGCTCCAACTTCTTCAAGTTTAGCTTTTAATTCTTCAGCTTCTGCTTTAGAAACGTTTTCTTTTAATGTTTTTGGTGCTCCGTCAACTAATTCTTTAGCTTCTTTTAATCCTAATCCTAATGCATTTTTAACAGCTGTTATAACTTTGATTTTTTGATCTCCTGCTGCTGATAATACAACATTGAATGAAGATTTTTCTTCAGCTGCTGCAGCTCCTCCAGCTGCTGGTGCAGCTGCTGCTACTGCAGATACTCCAAATTCTTCTTCTATAGCTTTTACTAAATCAGCTAATTCTACTACTGTCATTTTTTTGATTTCTTCTATCATTTCTTCTTTACTCATTTTTAAATCCTCCTAATTTTATTATTTTTAGCGATATAAGTTCGCAACTCTAATTATTTTTATATTTCATTAAATTTTCATTGCATAGTTATACTACGCATTTTCTTTTTGAGCTTTAACTTGATCAAGAGCAACTGCAAGTTTTGAAATATTTCCAAGCAATGCTCCAGCAAGCATAGATAGTAATGTTTCTCTTGATGGTAATTTTGCTAAAGTTATAATTTCTTCAGCTGTCATTACTTTACCTTCGATTACACCACCTTTGATTTTATAAAAATCATTATCTTTGCTGTAATTGTATATTGCTTTAGCTGTTTCTAAATAATCATCATTGTTCATAACGACTGCTGTTGGACCTTCTAATAAATCTTCTAGTCCTTCAATTCCAGCTTCAGCTAATGCTCTTCTTGTTATATTATTTTTTATAACTTTGTATTCAGAATTAGATTTTCTAAGTTCAGCTCTTAATTCTGTTACATCAGCTACATTAATTCCTCTGTAATCTGTTAAAAGTACGATTTTAGCTTCTTTCATTTTTTCTGCTAATTTTGATACTTCTTCTTTCTTTTGGTTTATGATTTTTTCACTTGCCATTTATTTCACCTCCTAATAATACACATAATAAAAATCTTTATACCAGACATTTCGAGGCATAAAGATTTTGTATATTCTCTTTTATACCTCGGTAGGACTTGTTTTTTGCCTACTGTCTTTGGTTATAATTATTTATTTTTGATTAATATGAAGTCCAGGTCCCATTGTTGTTGATATTGATACGCCTTTGATGTATTGTCCTTTAGCTGCTGCTGGTTTAGCTTTTATGATTGCATTCATTAATACATCATAGTTTTCAGCTAATTTTTCTGTTCCAAATGAAACTTTTCCAAATCCTAAGTGAATGATATTAGTTTTATCTAATCTGTATTCAACTTTACCAGATTTTATTTCATTTATAGCTTTTGTTACATCCATTGTAACTGTTCCTGATTTAGGGTTTGGCATTAATCCTTTTGGTCCTAATACTTTACCTAATCTACCAACAACACCCATCATATCTGGTGTTGCAACGATTACATCATAGTCAAACCAGTTATCATTTTGAATTCTTGGTATTAATTCTTCAGCACCAACAAAGTCAGCTCCTGCTTTTTCAGCTTCATCTGCTTTTGGTCCTTTAGCAAATACTAAAACTTTTTGTGTTTTACCTGTACCATTTGGAAGTACTACTGTACCTCTTACTTGTTGATCAGCATGTTTTGAATCTACACCTAATTTAACATGTAATTCAACTGTTTGATCAAATTTTGTTTTTGGCATTTTTTCTATTATATCTAATGCTTCTTTAATTTCATAATCTTTGTTAGAGTCAACTAATTTTGCACTCTCAACATATCTTTTTGATTTTTTCATTTTAATCCTCCCTTGGTTTTAACGAGCTTTTAGTAGCTCTCCCACTTATATTTCATTTATTAAAAACTAGTCTACAACTACAACACCCATTGATCTAGCAGTTCCTGCTACTATACTCATAGCAGCTTCTATTGATGCAGCATTTAGATCTGGCATTTTTTGTTCTGCAATTGCTTTAACTTGTTCTTTTGTTATTTTTGCAACTTTATCTCTGTTTGGTTTACCAGAACCTTTTTCTATTTTAGCTGCTTTTTTGATTAATACAGCTACTGGTGGAACCTTTGTTATAAATGAGAATGATTTATCTTTATATACAGTTATTACAACTGGTATTATAAATCCTGCTTGGTTTGCTGTTCTATCATTGAATTCTTTTACGAATTGCATGATATTTACACCACTACCACCTAAAGCTGGTCCAACTGGTGGAGCTGGAGTTGCCTTTCCTGCTTCTATTTGTAATTTAATTAAATTTGAGATTTCTTTTTCTGCCATCTTAAATTTTCGCCTCCTTTAATCTACTTTTTGTATTTGTGAAAATTCTAATTCTACTGGAGTTTCCCTACCAAACATAGATATTAAAACTTTTACTTTGTGTTTTTCTTTATTTATTTCTTGAACTGTTCCTATAGAATCTTTAAATGGTCCATTTAATATTTGCACTGAATCATTTACATCATAATCTACACTTATTGATGCATCCTCAAATCCCATTGCACGAATTTCGTCATCTGTTAATGGAATTGGGTCTGTTCCAGAACCTACAAATCCTGTAACACCTCTAGTGTTTCTAACAATATACCATGTTTCTTCTGTTACTATCATTTTAACTAATACATAACCTGGAAACACTTTTTTTAGATTTGCTTTTCTTTGTCCATCTTTTATTTCTATTTGTTCTTCCATTGGAACTACGATATCAAAAAAGTATTCTTCTAATTCTCTATTTTTTACTGTTTTCTCAAGGTCTGTTTTTACTTTATTTTCATAACCTGAGTATGTATGTACTACATACCACCTTGGTGACATATCATAATCTTTTTGTGACATTTATTTGCCCCCCTTACTGTTCCGGATTAGTTTGTTCTGTTTCTGCTTCTGTTGAAGTATTTTCTTCAGTTGTATTTCCTTCGTCTGATGTTGTGTTTTCTTCTGATGAAGTTGTTTCTTCAGAATCAGAACTTGTATTTGTTTCTCCGTTATCAGTGTTATCTGTATTATCTGTTGTAGTATTATTATCAGTTGTATTATATTTTTCATTTACAACATTTTGAAAATGTGTTATTCCATATTTATTTCCTAAATCAAATACTACATCTAAAGCAAATACTATTATAGCAGTTATTAATACTATTGCTACTACAGCAGTTGTATTATTAGCTAATTGTTTTGGTGTTGGCCAAATTACCTTTTTTAGTTCTGCTTTAAAGTCCTTAAAAAAATGCTTTTTTGTTTTATTATCATTTTTAGCCATTTTATTTCCTCCTTAAAATAGCTTTATACTATTTAGTTTCTTTATGTGTTGTACGTTTTTTGCAGAATTTGCAATATTTAACTAATTCTAGTCTATCTGTATTGTTTCTTTTATTTTTTGATGTCATATAGTTTCTATTTTTACATTCTGTACATTCTAATATGATATTTTCTCTTGGTCCTTTAGCTGCCATTTTAATACACCTCCGACTTTTTACCTTACTTTTTTAAACGATGTGAGCATACGCTTTTTCTACGTACGCTCACATATTTTACCACTTTTTTCTTTATATGTCAATGAATTTTATTACTTTTTTCTTGTTTTTTTGTTTTTTTGAACTGAATATCCGAATTTTCCTATTTTTTTACCTAATGAAAAGTATTTTCCATTTGCATATGTTATTAAATCACATTTAGATATATCAAATGCTCCTTTTTCATCAATATATTTTTCATCTGCATTTATTCCTAATACTTCTGCAACAAACATATGATGACTTCCTAATTCTTTTATTTCTTTTACTTTACATTCCACTGATACTGGACTCTCTTTTATCATTGGGCATTTTACAAATTTTGCTTTTTCCTTTGTTAAATGCATTTCTTTGAATTTATCAACTTGCGCTCCTGTTTTTACACCACACCAATCAGTTGCATATGTTAAGTCTTTGGTCGTTAAGTTTATTACGAATTCTCCACTTTCTTTTATCATATTATATGAATGTCTTGTTGGCCTTACTGATATATAAACCATAGCAGGATCTGTATTGATTATTCCTGTCCATGCTACTGTTATTATATTTGATTCTTCCATTGTACCACATGATACCATTACTACTGGTAATGGATATAAAAATGTTCCTGGTTTCCATGTTACTTTACTCATTTTATTCCCTCCTATTTATAATCTATTTATTAGACCTCTGTATTATTATAGCATTAAACCATTATTTTGTGAAGAACAAAATCGTACATTAATAACATCACTACTTAATTTGTGTTACAATCCACAGCTAAATTATATAGATTATAGAAAATTACTAATATATTGTTTTGAAATACCGCGTAAGCGACCAAATGAGCAAAGCGAATGCGATATGGAGCAATCTACATACTAGTATTTTAAATATAGAGATTGCGACACCAAGGTATAAAAAACAATATATTAGTAATTTCTAGATATATTTTATTATAAACTGTGGATTGTAACTTATTTGTAGAAGTTTCTATAATATAAAAAAGCATAAATTAAAATTACATATAAATATAACTCTAATTTATACTTTTTAAAAATAAAAAAACTGGCAACAACCTATTTTCCCAGCAGGGTAACCCACAAGTATCTTCGGCACATTGGAGCTTGACTTCTGTGTTCGGGATGGGAACAGGTATTTCCTCCATGTAATCGTCACCAGAAAATTATATAGTGTTAAAGCACACTCAAAAATACATAGATGAAATTGTATTAGGACTACTTTTTTAAAAATTATAGTTAAGCCCTCGATTTA
>CAKPHD010000023.1 GCA_934155625.1 uncultured Clostridia bacterium | reverse complement strand
TTGGTGTTCCTATAAATTCCACCACAAAATTTGATTGGTTTGCCCCTGATTTGGCTGTTCCATTAATGTTTAGTGTTGCATTTGTTATTGCTGCATATCCTACTGCTACTAATATTATTGCTAATAACAATATTCCTCCTACTATCTTGTTGTTTGCTCTCCTCATATGTTCTTCCTCCTTTTTTGACTTGTTATCCAAAGGGATGCTTTTTGATAACCGAACTTTTTCTGTTCTATTTAGAACTTATCATTTTGTGTATTTCTTGTCAATACTTTTTGATAATTTTGTATATTTGGTGCTTTTGAGTGTAATATATAAATCCTTCCCAATTAAACTGAGCTTAATCTTTAAACAACTCTTTTCCATTCTTCATATAATCAGCGCCAGAGAAAATTGTTGCAACAACTGATACTAGAAGCAATATTGTAGCAACTAGATTTATTACAAAATCTGCACCAGTTAATCCACCTCTAAAGCAATCCCAAAAATTATTTCTATCAAACATAATCAATATAATTGCTATCATTTGAGTCACAGTTTTTAATTTTCCCCAAATTGAAGCAGCAATAACTTGACCACCTTTTTCTACTGCAATCAATCTATATCCAGAAACTAAAAATTCTCTTGCTAGTACTATAACTGGTATCCACGCAGGAATTTTTCCTAGTTCTACTAATAATACCATTGCTGTTAATACCAATATTTTATCAGCTAATGGATCTAAAAACTTTCCAAAAGTAGTAACTTGATTTCGTGAACGAGCAATATAGCCGTCTAATTTATCTGTAATTGATGCAACAATAAATATTAATAACATCCAAAAATACATTAGTGGCAATCCCATAAAATCGCCCTGTAAGTTCAAATATGGGATTATTGCCATAATTGGTACTAATATTATTCTAAATATTGTTAATTTATTTGCTAAATTCATTTTCATTTTTATTTCTTTCCTTCCTCAAGGTTTAACACATTATTTATTCAATATTTCAATTGCCTTTTGTAATTGTGTATCATCTTTTCTTTCAACTGATAATGGATTTTCAACACTTTCTGGCAAATCTACTTTTTCATTTGGTTCTATACCTACACCATTAATTTTAGTTCTGTTTGGTGTATAATATTCTTCAACTGTAACTTTTAAACCAGCTCCATCTCTAAGTTGTAATAATTGTTGTATTACACCTTTTCCATATGTTGTATTTCCAACTATTGTTGCTTCATTTAAATCTTTAAGTGCTCCTGCCAAAATTTCTGTTGAGCTTGCAGAGTTTTTATTTACAAGTACAACTATTGGCATATCTATTAAAACATCTTCTTTAGATTTCTCAACTTTTTCTTTTTTATCTTTATCAATAGTTACTAAAAGTTCTTTATCTTTTGGTACAATATAATCTGCAATTTTTAAAGCTTCTTCTACTAGTCCTCCACCATTATTTCTTAAATCTATAATTAATGATGTTATTCCTTGTGATTTTAATTCTTCATATTTTGCCTTAAAATTCTCAGCTGTATTTTCGTCAAAACTTGACACTTCTAGGTATCCTATATTATTTTCTAATTTTTCTGCAACTACTGGATTTGTTGTTATCTTCTTTCTTGTTATTTCAAATGTCTTTATTTCTTGACCTCGTTGAATTTCTAATTTTACAGTTGAACCTTCTACACCTTTTATACTGTTTGCAGCAGCATCCATACTGTCTCCATTATACTCAGTTCCATCTATTTTCTTAATTATATCTCCAGGAAGTATTCCAGCCTCTTCTGCCGGACTATATTTAATTGGTGATACTACAACTATTGTATTGTCTTGAGTGTTTTTGGCCATATATATACCAATTCCAACATAATTTCCCATCAAGTTTTGTGTATATTCTTCCATCTCATCTTTTGGAATATATTCAGTATATTTATCTCCTAAAGCTGATACATACCCTTCTATTGCACCATCAATAGCTTTGTCTTCATCTATATCATTTAAATAATATTTTTTTAACAAGCTTTTTATATTTTTTAGAGATTTTGTTAGCTTTTCATCACTTGATGATGAATTACCAAACAATGATGATATTGTTTGGCTTCCATCTCCTATTCCATATTTATTAGTTATATATATTGTTGTAAATATAAATGTCAAAAATACTGTCAATATAACTAACATTACTGTTTTATAAAATCTTTGTCTTTTTAAATATTTATCTTCTTCCATGTTTTAAATTGCCTTTCTAATATTAATTTTACATATATCTGTTTGGATCAACTCTACAGTCTTGCCCATATGCTGTTGCACTATATTTGTAACTATATGGTGATACTCTTACTTCAAAATGTAAATGTGGTCCAGATGAATTTCCTGTACTGCCACTTAGCATTATTTTTTCACCTTTTTTTACTATCTGTCCAGGTCTTACACATATAGAACCTCTAGTTCCATGTCCATAATATGTTTGCGTTCCATTTGCATGTCTTATTACAACATGAGTTCCATAGCTTGATGATAAGTCTGCCGTTGTCATTACTACACCATCAGCTGCTGCCATAACTGTTGTTCCAGGTGATACAGCATAATCTATAGCTCCATGGAATTTTCCACTTGATGGATAATAACCATTTGCTGATATTGAACCTCCTGATATCGGTCTCATAAAATATCCTGAACCAGAAGATGTATTTCCTCCTGAATTTGAACTATTGTTATTACTACTATTGCTATTACTATTATTGTTTTTTCCACTATTATTTGAAGCATTTTGTTTTTCTAACTCTGCTATTTGTGCTGCAAATTTCTTTTCTGCAGCTTTTACATCTGCTTCGATTTGTTTATTATCTGCTTGTAATTCTTCAATTTCTTTTTGTACAGCCTTTTCATCTTGTGTTAATTTATCAGCATAACTTTGTTTTTCATTTTTTAAAGATTGCAATTCATTAACTTTTGCTTTTTGTTCAGATAATGATGAATCTAAATCTTTTTTATTGTTCTCTAATTCAGTTTTTTCGTTTTCAATTTTAGCCTTTTGGTCTTTTGTAGACTGAATTAACTCTTTATCAGATTCAAACAATTCAGATGCTGCATAATATTTTGATAATGCATCTGTCATACTTGATGCATTTAAAACAACATCTAAAAATGAAGTTTGACTTCTTTCATATATTGCTACAATTCTTGTATCAAGCAACTCTTCTTGTTTAGTATATTCTGCTTCCATTTGTTGTATGTCTTTTTCTTTATTTGATATTTGCGTTTGTAAGCTCTTTACTTTATCATTCAAATCATCAACTTCTGTTTCAGCATCAGATATTTTAGATATAAGATTTTCTACTGTTTTCATTGTTTCTGATTTCTCATTTGCAATTTCTTCTTTCTTTTCTTGTGCCTCATCTATTTTATTATTGTTTTCAGCTTGTTGCTTTTTTGCTTCACTTCTAGTTGCCTGTTTTTGTTGTTCTAACTCTTTTTTTGTCGTTGCAAATACTTGTGAATTTTGTAAAAGTAATATCATTATTATTGTAACCCCAATTATTTTTGCTAAAGTTTTTTTCATTATAATTCTTCCTCTCTATATTATATTTTATTCTTCAACATTTGTTTCTTCTTGGTTATTTTCATTCTTTTGAGTAATTTTTTGTAACTCATCTTTATTTAATAAATAATCCATTGGATTTACTGGTTGTCCATTTATTCTTATTTCAAAATGAGCATGTGGTCCTGTAGAATAGCCTGTTGACCCCACTTTTAAGACTGGTGTACCAGCCTCAACTTCTTGCCCTACTTGTACTAAAATTTCACTACCGTGCGCATATAGTGTTTGAACTCCTCCTCCATGATCAATTATTACCATATTTCCATATGCAGGAGTCATAGATGCTTTTGTTACAACTCCTTTAGCCATTGCAACAAAGTCTGCCCCCATTGGAGCTCCTATATCTGTTCCTGTATGTAACTTATATGCTCCGGTTATGGGATGGACTCTCATTCCATATTCTGATGTGATTGTTGTATAACCTGGTATTGGCCAAGTTAATGCCCCACCAATATAGTCTGCACTAATACTATTTAAAGCCATTAATTTTATTTCTGCTTCTATAGTTGATACTTGATTATTGTATTCATCTATTTTGGCTTGTAGCTCCTGTTCTTCTGTTGATAATTTACTTATATAATATTGTCTCATTGTTTTTGTATTTGCTAACACCTGAGCTTTCTTCTGTTGTGTTTGTTTGTTTGTTACTACTTGTTGCTTTTTTTCTGCTAATATTTTTTTTGTTGTTTCTATATCATCTTTTTGTTTTTTTACTGTGTCTAATAATTCTTTGTCAGATTCTGCTAATTCTTTCATTGCATAATATGTTGATAAAAATTCTGTTACATTTTTAGAGGCTAATATTACTTGTAAAAATTCAAATTTTGGTGTTTCATACATTTTTATAATTCTTGCATCTAATAAAACTTGAATTTTATCAAATTCTTCTTGCGTTTTTGAAAGTTTTTCTTCATTTTCACTTATTTGTTTCATCAAGTCATTTATATTTGTGTTAATATTATTCAATTCATCTTGTGATTGTGCAATCTGATTATCTAAATTTTGTAATTCTTGCATATTAGTAGATAACTCATCTTGCACTGCTTGTAATCTATTATTAGATTCATCTATCGCCTGTGTTAATTGACTTGATTGCTCTTGTAATTCTGTAAGGTCTTGTGCGTGTACGCAAATACATAGGCTACAAGTTATTACTAATATTAAAATTATTGTTATAAGCCTACGCATTTTTCTACCTTTCACCCTTTCTATTTAATTAAACTTCTAGGTATTTTCTCATTGAGATACTACTTCCTAGTATACCGATTCCAATTCCTAATCCTAAATATACTATTAATATTAAATTGAACATGTCAGAGAAGTTTAGTAACGTCCAATTTGCCATTTGTAAGAATGATGTTTCTGCTAATTTGTGAGCAATTCCTGTATATGCTCCTCCTATTAGTGCGACTGATAATAATCCAGAAACAATTCCTATTATTATACCTTCTACTAAAAACGGCCATCTAATAAAACTATTTGTTGCTCCTACATATTTCATAATTGAAATTTCTTTTCTTCTTGAATGTACTGCCAATTTTATTGTGTTTGTTATTATTGATACAGATATTACTATCAATAATGCTAATATTCCAGCTGTAATTATTCTTACACCTTTTGCCAAGCTGATTATTTGTGATATTACTTGATTGCTTGATACTATTTTCTTTACATGTGGAAGTTGATTTATACTATCTTGTACATCATCATTTAATTTTAAGTCTGTTAATGTTACATTATATGCTGCAGATAATATGTTTCTTTCTGAATATCCTTCTAGTAAGTCATCTCCTAACATATCTTTCATATAATCTAATGCATCATCTTTTGAGACGAATTCTGCACTTTTTACTCCATCAATTCCAAGTATTTCGTTTCCTACTTCTTCTATTTCACTATCTGTTGCATCATTATCTATTATTACCCTAATTTCTTGTGCATCTGCTACATTTTCTACAAACGCATTCA
Organism: uncultured Clostridia bacterium; assembly: GCA_934155625.1. Lineage (GTDB taxonomy): Bacteria > Bacillota > Clostridia > TANB77 > CAG-508 > CAG-269. Next base: position 19,406 of record CAKPHD010000023.1, on the reverse strand, counting down.
AATTTTCTCCTATTACGAAAAATAATCCAAATATCAACATTGTTGCACACATTATCATTAATGATGACATTGTTGATTTTTTATTTTTAAATAAATTTCTAATTCCTTCTCCTATTAAATAATTTAATACATTAAATCTCACAATCATACCCACCTTTTTCATCATCTTTTACAATTACGCCTTTATGTATGTGTATAACTCTTTTCTTCATTTGGTCTACTATATCTTTGGCGTGTGTTGCTACAACTACAGTTGTTCCTCTCATGTTTATTTCGTTTAACAAATTCATTATATCCCATGCTGTATCTGGATCTAAGTTTCCTGTTGGCTCGTCTGCAATTAGCATTGATGGATTATTTACTAATGCTCTTGCTAATGCAACTCTTTGTTGCTCCCCTCCAGATAGCTCATTTGGATACATCTTAGCTTTTCCACTTAACCCTACTAATGATAAAACCATTGGCACTTGTCTACGGATATGTCTTGGAGTAGCCTTTACTATATACATCGCAAATGCTACATTTTCGTATACTGTTTTATCTGGTAATAATCTGAAGTCTTGGAATACAACTCCCATACTTCTACGCAAATATGGAACTTTACTTTTCTTTAAAAATGTTGTATCTTTTCCATTTATTATAATATTTCCTGATGTTGGCTCCTCTTCTTTTAATATCAACTTAATTAATGTTGACTTTCCACTACCTGATGTTCCTACTAAAAATGCAAAATCTCCTTTCTCAATTTTAAAACTTGCATTCTTTACAGCTTCTGTACCTGTACTATATCTTTTGCTTACGTTTTTAAACTCTATCATTTTATTTTTTCCTTTTCTTTATTTATATTTTTTGTTTTTTTATGTTTATTTATGCTCTGGCTATATATCATTTTCATTCTTACATATCATATCAATAATACTTTTTTTTTGCAACACTTATTGACAAAAAATTAAGCAGAAAATTTTGTTTTTTTCTGCTTTTCTATCATTTTTCTTCTTATTTCTTTCTTTTTCTTTTCTTTGTAAATTTTTTGTAAATTTTTATTTGGTACTTTTGGGACCGGTTCTCTACGGTACCATTTTTGTTACTTTTGGGACCGGTTCTCTGCGGTACCATTTTTGGTACTTTTGGGACCGGTTCTTAAAAGTAACATTTAATTATTATCAATAAAATTTTCCACAATCTTAATAATATTTCCTGTATTTTGAATATATTCTTTAGGCTCAAATGTCTCAACTTTCTTCAATGCTTTTTCTAATTGAGAAACATCTGTAATTCCTATAATATATCCTAACTTATCAAAAGATTCCACAATATCTAGTTGATGGTCATTTACATGTTCTCCATACTGTTTTAATCTTGGAACAGCAATTACTTTTTTTCCTTTTTCTATTGAACCTATTATTGACCCAACTCCCCCATGAGTTATTATACAATCAGCTTTCTGTTCCAATCTTTCTATTTCCTCACTTGATGCAAAATCAATTATTTTCATATTTCTTGATTCATATTTAGTATAACCAGCTTGCACTACTACTTCTTCGTTAATCTTTCCATCAATAATTAATTTATCAATTTCTTCTAGCAATCTATGAAAGCTGTTATTCTGCGTTCCTAACATAACTAATATCATTAATATATTGCACCTCCATACACAGCTTTAGGATATATTTTTAGCATATCTTCCCATTGTACAATAAACAAATCAGCAATAGGATAAATCAACCTACCTGTAGCAGTTTTTCTGTTTCTATTAGCAAATGTCTCAATATAAATAATTTTGCTTCCAAATAATTTTCCTAAATAGCACATTGGACCTGCTGTATGAGTTCCTGTTGTAACTATATATTTAGGTCTTATTTTAAAATATAAATATATAGTTTTTAAGCATAAATAAAAATATACAAAAATATATCTAAATAACTTTTTTCTCGTTCCATATGGTAAATAAGAAATTTTATCACCATATTTTTCTTTTGCACCTTTAGTAGCATTATCTTTTTCAGTTATTATATGATAATCATATTTTTTAAATAATGGGCTCAATTGTTGTAATTCATTAAAATGTCCACCTGTGCTTGATATAAATAATACTTTTTTCTTTTCCACTTTTTTCTCCTTATTTTGGTACTTTTGGGACCGGTTCTCTTTCGTACATTTTTTGGTACTTTTGGGACCGGTTCTCTGCGGTACCCCAAGAATGGTTCCTATCGGTTCATTTTTTTCATTATTTTACTATAATACCTATAAAATTGCAAGAATATTTAAACTTATTTTGTGACGGATGGGACCGGTTCTTAAAAGTACCATCAAGAATGGTTCCCAACGGTACCTTTTTTGGTACTTTTAAGAACCGGTCCCAAATGTCACAAATGTCCCAAATGTCACAAATTCTCAACACAAAAAAGGCCACCCGATTCGCAGGCAACCTTTCTATAACTTTAACTTTGTTTTTCTTTATGCTCTTGGATGAGCTTTTTTATATACGTTTTTTAATGATTCGTCTTGAAATTGCATATATATTTGAGTTGACAATATGTCTGAGTGTCCAAGCATTGTTTGGATTGACTTTAAGTCTGCTCCATTTTGTAATAAATGTGTTGCAAATGAATGTCTTAAAACATGTGGTGTTATATCCTTATCTATGTGTGCTTGTTCTTTATAATATTTTATAATTTTCCAAAATCCTTGTCTTGTTAAACGTTGTCCATTTACATTTACAAATAATGCTTGTTCTTTATCATCTTTTATCATTGTATGTCTAGCATTTACCATATAATCTTTTAATGCTTTTAATGACATTTCTCCAATTGGTACTGTTCTTTCTTTTTTTCCATTTTTACATGTTGCATATCCTGTTTCTAAATTTATGTCTTCTACATTTAATGATATTATTTCTGTTACTCTCATTCCTGTAGCATATGCAAATTCTAACATTGCCTTATCTCTTGTTCCTTTTAAGTCAATATTTTTAGGTTGGTCTAATAATAATGCTACTTCACTTGATGTTAATACACTTGGTACTCTTTTTTCTATTTTAGGTGATTGAATTCCTTCTGTTGGGTCTTTCTCTACTACTTTATTTTTTGCCTCGTATTGATAAAATGATCTTATTGAAGCTAATCCTCTTGATATTGTTGATGGCTTTTTTCCTTCTTCTTGCATGTATTTTATATAGTCTTTTATTCCTTCGTCTGTCAAATCTTTGTATTTTTCTTCGCTTGTTTCTAAGTATTTTTCAAATTGTTTTAAATCTCTCTTATATGATTGAAGTGTATTTGCTGACACTTTCTTTTCATTCTCTAAAAATCCAAAAAATAAGTTTAATTGTTCTTCCATTTTTTCCCCCACCTATGATAATTTTTTTATTGTCTCTTATCAATTATTTACATAACTGATTGCTATTATGTTATATCAAATTTTTAATAAAAAGTAAAGTGTTTTTATCTATATTTTTAAAAATATTTAATCAAATTTACAATTAACCTATATGAAATTTCAATCTTAATTATAGAACTTAAAATTAATGCAAGCATAATTCCAATTGAAACAATGCTATGTTTTAATATTGATAATTTTATGTTTTCTTTTCTCCTGTCTTTTATTATTGATTTATACAATTTTATGCTACTTACACCCAATATCATTAATGCTGGTATAAATATGATGTTTTGCAAAAATATCGTTATCAATATAAATATTATTCCTTTTAGTTGACCCAATACAAATACGCATGATGCAATTGTATATCCAAGGCAAAAACCTCTAACTAGTATTATTCCAAGTACTATTGGTATTCCTATTATAGTTGTTCCAGCAAACCATAATGCTAGCACTAATCCTATATTACTTAATATGTCCTGTTGTAACTCTCCCAAATAATCTCCATTTTGCAACCCTTTTGTCTCGTCTATATATGTATTTATGTACTTTTCTACATCACCTTTGTCCTGCATTTGATTGATAAACATTACTCCTAAAAATACACCAACTGCAAATATTATTAGTACAATAAAATATGATTTTGTATTGTTTAATATATCTTCTTTGATTGTAAGAAAAATTTCATTCCTCTTCTTTCGCATAATTTTCTCCTTATAAATAGATTTACTAATGTTACAATTCATAACTCAATTATCTGGATTTTAGAAATTAATAATATATTGTTTTTGAGATACCGCGTAAGCGATTAAACGAGCTTATGCGAGTGCGATATGGAGCAATCTACATACTATTATTTTAATATGAAGATTGCGACACCAAGGGATAAAAAAACAATATATTATTAATTTCTAAAACACCATAAATTGTAATTTATTAATGTCTATTCATTTGTCCATAAAAAAAGAACATGAATTTTATCATGTTCACTTTTATATCCACGGCGCATTCACTTGCCATAGCAATATATCATTTATTCTTTATCAACTTTACAATCTTAAGAAGCAGTAACCTTGCCATAATTACCACCACCGCCAGACTCAACCTTCATATTACCTTCTCTAGCATTCACAATATTTTTAGCAATCTTTTCTCCAACAATAGCCTCAATATCATCCTCTGATAACTTATGTAAAATATTCATTTCAGTCTCAAAATTATCCAGCAACTTCTCAATAGTCTTTCCTCCAACACCTGGAATAAAACTCAAAGGAATTTGATATATGTATGGAGGTCTATTTTCTGGGCTTTTAGTAGTCTCTTTATCCTTTATTAATTCAATCCTATCAAAAACGCCAAAAGTAACTTTTGTACTTCCGCACTTAGGACAAACTTCAACAGGTTCCTTTGTTTCAATTGTACAATCACAATCATCACAATGAGTTCTATGATATTTGCCAAGCTTTGGATCCAATCCATAATTTGCCAAAATTTTTCTTCCATCTTCATTTTTCAAAGCCTTTACAACTTCTTTAAAACTAATATCATTAACCAACATTTTGTTATACTCTCTAGCAATTTTAGGCAATGAATGAGCATCAGAATTTGTAACAAATGTCTTATCTTCTAACTCTGAAATCATATCTGCTAAAAATGTATCAGAACTTAAACCTAGTTCCACTGCAAAAATCTTATCATATTTTTCTTTAAATATATTTTTTAGCCTATCTGTACAATTTCCATAGTAACTTTTAAATGGTGTAAAAATATGTGCTGGAATCAAAATCCCATTATATTTTTCAACAATATCAATCAACTCATATCCTGATACATTTGACCTTTGAGTACTTAATGTTATGTTTTTAATATGAGTACTCATCTCTTTTGAAAATCCCTTTATATCACTTAAATGAGGAAAAAAGCATACATTATGTGCAGCTCCAGATTTTCCATTTCTACCTTTTTCAGAAGTTTCAACTTCACTTCCTAATAAAATACACACTTTATCTTTGTAAATTATTCCACCATCTTCAAGTTCGTAAGCATCACCTGTCTTTAAGAAATTCTCTATGTCTTCAATAACATATGGTGATGCACAATCTATTATTCCTACAATATTTATTCCTTTTCTTTCAGCACATTCTTTTGCAATATTAGCAAAATTCAAACTTCTAGCCGCAGTTATTTTGATTGGTTTGCCTGTTTCACTTCTACCTATGTGTACATGCAAATCTGCAAATACTTCGTACATTATAATTCCTCCTATTATTTCTCCTCAATTTTTGCATGTTTTAAAACTTTTTCTTCTGTCTCACTTGTAAACATTGCTCTGTTAGCTGTTTCTTTTGCTGATTTTGCAACCTCTTCTAATTCTTTCAATTTTTGATCTACACAAATTGAATAATCTGTAGCAATACTTTTTACAAGCTCTGGAACATCTTTAGATTCTCTCATCAATTTTTGTAATCTAGCAAAAATAGTTGTATTAACATTTCCTGGTATCTCAGTTTTATCCATTGTTTCTGCAAATTCTCTAAAACTTTCCAAATATCTGTTATATGCAGATTTCAAATTTCTATGCTCTAGTAATACTAAAGCCTCATCGCAATTAAATGCAACTCTTTCAGGTCTATCAATTAACATTCCTCCAAATTGATCTGCTAATTCTAAAATATCACTTTCTTTTTCTCTTGGATTTTCGCTATATCTATTTACTCCTTCGCAAATTCTACAAAATCTCTTGTCAAATCCTAATTGTTCTAGATACTCAGCACCATCTTTTGCATAAGTTCTCATCTTTCCTAATTTTTGAGAATCATCAACCTTTTTGCAATTACATAGCAAGTTTGCTGTTAAAACTAAATTATTGTCCACTTTTATATCAGAATATTTCAAAAACATTCTTGCTATTTCTGTTTTAAATACTACAGATTTATCAAAATTTATTTTTAGTTTTGGAGCTAAAAAGTATATTATTTCAATTTTTGATATTAAATCTTTTTCATTTAAAATATATTCAGCAAAATCACTCATTTTTCTATAGTTCCCCTTCCTTTTGAACTTTTAAGAACCGGTCCCAAAAGTACCAAAAATGTACCGCAGAGAACCGGTCCCAACGGTACCATAAGTATCGCAAACCGGCTCCCTGTACCGATTACATAAAGAATTTATTAAATTCTTGTTCATTTATTTTTTCTTTTGTTATCAACACTTTAGCAATAGCATGTAAAGTTTCTACATTTTGTTTTAAAATTTCTTGCGCATCTCTGTATGCAGTATCTATTAATCTTTTTACTTCTTTTCCAATCTCATCTTGTAAATCTTCCCCAAACATTTGATAATCCATTTGACCATCACTGTTTTTAAATGATATTGTTCCTATTTCATCACTCATTCCATAAACTGTTATCATGTCTCTTGCTATTTGTGTTGCAACTTCTAAGTCATTGCTTGCTCCTGTTGATATATCATCTAATATTAATTTTTCTGCAGCTCTTCCGCCTAATAATGCAATTAATTTTTCTTGCATTTCTGTTTTTGATATATAGTATTTATCTTCATCAGATTTGTACATTGTATATCCACCAGCCATTCCTCTTGGAATGATTGATACTTCTTTTACTGCTGTTTGTGTTGGTAAGAATTGACTTACTATTGCATGTCCTGCTTCATGATATGCTGTTAATCTTTTATCTTTATCTGATATTTTTCTACTTGTTTTTTCTAATCCAACTGTTACTTTCTTAACAGCTTCATCTAAATCTTCATTTGTTATTGCTTCATGATTTTTCTTTGTTGCTATGATTGCAGCTTCGTTTAAGATATTTGCAAGTTCTGCTCCTGTAAAACCTGCTGTGTCTTCTGCAATGCTGTATAATGATACATTTTCTGCCAATTTTTTATCTTTGGCATGTATTTTTAATATTGCTTCTCTTCCAGGTAAATCTGGTGCAGGAACTGTTACTTGTCTATCAAATCTTCCTGGTCTTAATAGAGCTTTGTCTAGCATTTCTGGTCTATTTGTAGCAGCTAAGACAATTATTGTTTCTTCTGATGAGAATCCATCCATTTCTACTAATAATTGATTTAGTGTTTGATTATTTTCTGATTCTGCTCCACTGTTGCTTGATCTTCTTGAGCCTATTGCATCAATCTCATCTATAAATACTATACATGGTGCTAGTTTTCTTGCTTTTTCAAATAATTTTCTTACTCTTGATGCTCCAAGTCCTGCAAACATTTCGATAAATTCTGAACCACTCATTGAGATAAATGGTACATCTGCTTCTCCTGCAATTGCTTTTGCTATTAATGTTTTACCTGTTCCTGGTTTACCATATAATAAAACACCTTTTGGAATTTTTGCTCCCATTTCTGTAAACTTCTTTGGTTTTTTTAAGAATTCTACAATCTCTTTTAATTCTTCTTTTTCTTCATCTAATCCAGCTATATCATCAAATGTAATTTTGGTTTTTCTTTCTGTATCATCATATACTTGTCCTTTATCACCAAGCCCTTGCATTTTGAATATCATTATAAATAATGCAACCATTATGATTGTTGGTAAAAGTGAAAATAAATATGATGGTATTTGTGATAATACACTTGGACTTTTTGTTTCTAATTGTATATTATTATCTTCTAATACTTTTTGTTGCACTAATTCTGAAAATACTTGTACACTTGGTATTATCGTTTTTTTCTCTTTTTCTACATCCTTCATTTTTACTTTTAATGATGGACTACCAGTTGTCATTTCTATTTTTTCTACATTCCCTGCTTGTATTTCTTTTACTAAATCTGTGTATGCTAATTTTGTGTCTTCTGAATTATTTTCTTTTATATTTTGGTATAGAAAATACGCTGCTAGCACTGCTATTGCTAAAACTAGTATAGTTACAATTATATTTAATAATGTTTTTAGCATTTTATTTGGTTTATCTTTATCCATTTTTTTCCTTCCTTTCATACTTTCTATGCTTTAAGTTATTATTTAAGCTTCAGAGCCTTGTGGCTCATCTTCCTCTTTGTCATCATTTTCATTATTGTCGTCATTCTCATCTTTATCATCTTTTTTCTTTTGTTCATCTTGTTTTTTCTCTTCTTGTTCTTTAATTTCTTCTCTTACATTTTTTTGCTCTTGTTTTATTCTCATTACTTCTTGCATCTTTTTTATAAAATCATCTTTTAATATAAAAATTGCTGCCGCTAAATAAATAAACGCGATTGTTGTATAGGCCACTTGAAAATATTTTATATTGAAATCTGTAAAGTAATTAATGATTATATATATAATTTGTAATATCATTGGTAATGTAAATGCATATACTGCCATATTATAAATAGCTGAGAATTTCATTTTTATTTTTGCTATTACAGCTGTTATCCATCCAAATATTGCAATTCTTACAGTATCTAATAATGCATATAAAATACCTGTAATAAATAGACCTATAAATATTGTTAACGCATAACTTACATAAAATGGCGTCATCTGGCTACTTTTCATAAATTCAACTAGTTCGCTTTTATCAAAACTTATTATATTTTGTTTAGTATAATTTGCTATAAAATCTTTGTATGTATATTCTTGTGTTTGAATATTATCATCACTTATTTTACTTTTCAATACAATCTGGTCTTTAAAGAAAAATATTGTTATTCCTGGAACCATTTCGTCTTTTTCTGATTGTTCTTTACTTTCAGCTGTATCTACAAGTGGATTTATTATAATTTTTTCTATTCCCTTATACTTAAAATCGTCTAATACAATAGGCTTATCTGTATCCATAGAAATTTTCCCATCAGCAAATGTAAAGTCAGGTATATTCTGCTCTATATATTCTGAAATGTCCCATACTACTTTATTTACTTTTGCTAATGAACCAAACATAGAAAATATTGCAACTATTGCTACTATAATCATTAAATATTTAATTGCACTCCATATACCTTCTGTTGCCATTGTAGGATATTGCTCAAATTTTGTTATTGAATACCATACTTTTTTTGGAAAACTAATATTTTTCTTTTTCTTATTTTCTTCCATTATTCTCTTATCATCCTTTCAATTTAGTTCCTTTTATTCATACATTCTGCTTAAACTACTATCCACAAACATTGGGCTAACATTAAAGTGTACATCATCCCCAATTTTCACATCTTGTCCAGTTATGTCAACACTTACATGGAACATTCCTAAACGTCCTAAAACTTCACATTTTTTTCCATTTATTGTTACATATATGTTTTTGTTTTTAAATGCATCTTTGGTGTCTCTAACAATATATCTTAATTTATCAATTGGTCTAAACATATCTCTATCTACTACTACATTAAATCCATCTGCATATCCGCATGGAATTATTGCAATCTTCGTTTCTTTTTTGGTTGTATACGAATTTGAATATCCTATATTATAACCAGTTGGAATAGTTTTTATTTCTGCTACATTTGATTTTAAATATCCAACTTTTTTGAATCCCCAGATATTTGGTATTGATAGTCTTCCTAGTAAAGCTGAACCTACTCTTACTGCATTTAAATGCATTTCTGGAAAACGTAAAAATGCTGATGAGTTGCACATATGCAACATTTCTGCTTTTATTCCATTATTTCTTAATTCTTTTATACATTGCATAAATCTCTCATATTGTTCTCTTGATTCTTTTCCATCTCCGAAAAATGCAATTGAAAAATGCGAAAATGCACCTTCAATTTTGATATTCTTCCATGTTTTTATAGCTCTTACCATTTCTTCTTTTTGGCTATATATAAAACCATATCTTCCAAAACCTGTATCTATTTTTAAATGTACTCTGGCTTTTGTTTGTAACTTTTGTGCTACTTCTTCTACTGTTTCTCCCGCTTCTTTTGAACCAACTGTTAATATTACACTATTTTTTATTAATATCTCAACATCTTCTTTTACTGCAGTTGAAGACATCATCAAAATATCTTGTTTTATTCCAGCCTCTTTTAATTTTACTGCCTCTTCAACTGTTGCAACTGCAAAAAATTCTACACCATTATCTATTAGGAATTTCGTATATTCTACTAGTCCTAGTCCATATCCATTTCCTTTTACAACAGCTATAAGTTTAGGCTTTTTTTCATCTTTGTTTATTATGTCTGTTATAATTTTTAAATTATGTTTTAAATTTTCTTTTTCTACTACTAGTGCTTTCATTTTTTTCATCCTTCCTAAGCCACAAATCTATTTTTTAAATTTAGTCTTAAGTCCTCTAAGATTTCTAAATGTTTTTTCAGAGAATTTATATATTGAATATGTTAATGGCTTAAATGGGATATATACCTCTCCTATAAATTCTGTAAATGTTGCTCCAAATCCTTTTTTAAATCTATATAATCCATATTGAGGATGATTTTCATCAACTACTCCTGAAACTCCTCTAAAGTCATATACATCATCTTTTCTTGCTATTGCCATTTTTATCATTTCCCATTGTAATAGATAGTTTGGCATCAAGTTTCTGTGTTGATTACTGCTGGCACCATATAAATACCATGTTTTATTTCCATAAAAAATAGGAATTACTCCTGATATTGGCTTGTCCTCATAGTAGGCCATTAATAATTTCATATGATTTGGTGCTAATTCGTCATACATTTTTTCAAAATATGACAATGGTCTTATTATAAATCCATCTCTTGTTCCTGTTTCTACCATTATTCTATGAAAATCTTTTAAGTCTTCTCTTGTTCCTTCTTTAACAACAACTCCTTTTCTTGTTGCTAAACGTACATTGTATCTTGTTTTTGAATGAAATCCTGCAAATATCTCATCTTCTGTTTTGTCTTTTATATCTAATCTAAATACATATCTTGGTTGAATTTCTTCTCTAAAGTTTTTAGCATCGTCTTTTATTCTATATCCCAAGTTTGTTACTACTTTTCTGTATTCTTCGTCACTACTCAATATGTCTGGCTCTGCTTTATATACTATTGCATTATATTTTTTTGCCAATTCTTTAATTCCATCTGTTAGTTGCTTCATTACAGCTATATCATGTATGTCACATGTTGGTCCTCTTGATGAATACATTATATTTCCAAAAATCGGTATTTTTCTTATTAATACACTTACTGCTCCTATTATTTTTCCATTGTCATCTTCTGCTAATACTACTTCGTTTGTCCAGTTTGATTTTACTTTTGCCCATTCTGGTGATTGTTGAAAGTTACATCTCTCATGGCTTTCTAGAAATTCTTTATATTCTTTTTTACTTTTCTCATCTGTTACAAATCTCATTTGTTCTCCCTCGTTTCTTTTTGCTTCTTTTTTATTATTTACATTTTGACTTTATTTTACACTAATTATATTATTTTTACAAGAGTTTTATACGAAAAAAAGAGTGATTTTACAACCACTCCATTATTTATAAATTTATTTCTTTTCCTCTTTTACCATCTTATCTAAAGACTCAATTAATTCTTGAAGCTTTTTCAAATCTGATCCCATCATTTCCCAATCATTTCTATCATTAGATTCAGTCAAGTTTTTATTAGCATCAATTATAGCTTGTATCATACCATCAACATCTTCAGTATTATTTACATCAATACTAACTGCAGATTGTGATAATAAGTTTGCAAGAGCTTCACTTAAAGTATCTCCAATTGCAACTTTAGTTCCAGAAGCTACAATAACCTTTTTCAAAGTTGTTGGTTGATTTGGTTCATTTGCCATTGTTTGATATATTGTTTCTACATACAAAACAGTATTATTTATAGGTATTATCTTCATATCTTTAGAAATTTTACTTCCAGTAACATTTATTGCTTCTAACTCTGCCGAAATTGTCTCATCCTGCTCTATTTGATTATCTAGTTGAGTTGGACCTAAAATATTACTATCTGTTGGATATTTATAAATTTTTAGTTTACATTCTGTTCCATCACATGTTCCTACAAGATAAGAAATAATATTTGATTTCTCATTTTGTGTGTACATCTGCACTAATCCAAATTCCGCCTTATCACTATTTTCGTTTTTAACCATAGCATAATATGGATTCAATGTAGCTGTTTTAGTTTTTGAAGTAGCTGTTCCATATTTAGGCAATGCCCAAATATCACTATTTCTATATAATACATCTTCTTTTACATTATGATATACCATAAACATTTCTGATTGAACACTATACAAAAATTCAGGATATTTTAATTGTGATTTTATTCCCTCTGGAATTTCCTTTCCTGTATAATCAGCAAATACTGTTGGGTATAATTTCAAATATGCCATTATTACAGGGTCATTTCTGTCTGTTATATAAAATGTCATTTCTCCATCATATGCATTTATAATGACTTTAACAGAATTTCTTATATAGTTGATATCACGTTTTGAGCCATCATATTGAATTTCTGTATATGTTGAATATGGATATTTATCTGATACTGTATAACCATCTAATACCCAATATATTTGACCATTATCTACTACAGTATAAGGATTTTCATCATATATCAAATTAGGTAATACTGTTTTAGCTCTTTTAATTATATTTCTGTTTGTTAAAATTTTGCTTTCACTATTAACTGATGTTGATATAGCAAGTCTTAAATCTCTATTTTTTATAGCCAAAATCAATCTATCCCAAAATCCTACTTGAATACCAGAATTTCCATCATAATTATTTATATGTTCTACGCCACTATTGTCTGTATAATCATATTCTGATTTATTTTTAGTATTTGTTACTGCAACACTATTTGTTTCAACACCATAATAAATTCTAGGTTGAGTTATTGGATGTAAATTATCTGCTCCAGTAATATCTTTTTGTAAATATTCAACATTTCCATTCTCTGTTACAGATGTTGCAGATGCTACAATTTGCCCAATTCCATGTGTATATTCATATGTTTTGTTATTATATGATATTGAACTATTTTCTGCTTCTCTTGGTGCAACATATACCAATTGTTTTTTACCGTCAATTTCGTATTGAGCTAAAGATATGTCATTATAAGTATAATATCCTGTTTCTGTTTGAGTATCTTTCAAGCTTTTTTGGACTAACTCTTCGTTTACAATCGTTATATTATCAATAACATCAGCATTTTCCTCAACTTCATTTTCTTTAATTGTACCAGTATAATCAATACTTGTCTCATCAGCATTTATATTATAAGCCTCTTGGGTAGACTTAATATTTTCTGATATGAATTTACGTTCTTTATCAAATTCATTTGATCTAACAAATATCAAATCATATCCTACCATTACTAAAAATAAAGCCACCAAATATATAGGAATTGCAACTACTGGATAAACAATTTTCTTGTTTTGTTTTTGTACAAAATACTTAACTGCCATTATTACCGAAATTACAATAATTACGGCCAATATCAAATATCCATATAATTGAATTGTTGATTCTACAATTCCAGCACCTGTCAATTCTGTTTCATTACTTAATGTTAAAAATTTTCCTGTTACTATGTTTTGTGTATTCAGAGCTGTTTGGATTCCAACTCCTATAGCTAAAATAATTGCATTTCTTAATAACTTTTTGATAAGTTTACTTTTTTGTAGTAATTCTCTATCAACAGCTTTGAAATATAAATTAAATATTATTATATAATATCCCGCCATATAAGCACTTACAGCAATCATTAAAGTAACAAAATAGTTTATTAAAGTCTCAACTAATGGCTTAATAAACATATAATAAGATATGTCTAAATTAAATATTATATCACTTTTACCAAAAGAAGCATTGCTTACAAATAATAACACTTTATCTAATAAGTGATTAGATATAATAACGCTTGCAATTGCTGCAATTATAAGTGTTATTGACTTATTAGGAAGTTTTGGCACTTCTCTTTTTTCTTGTTCAAAAAACGGTTTAAGTCCTTTTTTAATTCCTCTATTTGTAAAGTAAAATATTATACTTAATAAAACAAAACTTATTCCCATTATAGAATATTTATATTTTATATCTGTAAAGAATTTTTGAACATACTGTTCCCCAAGCTCAACATACTCTAAATATTGTCCTCTTAAAGAAACATATGTACCTAGTGCATATATTGCAATAAATACTATTACGATTATTGCTCTCATTTTTTTACTAATTCTAAATTTACTTGTATTCATAATCTCTCCTTTTTGGTACCGCAGAGAACCGGTCCCAACGGTATCATTTTATGTTAAGTGTACCGTTAAATAATTGCCTTAGCAAAATCTTCTGAATTGAAGATTTCCATATCATCTATTTGTTCTCCAACACCAATAAATTTAACTGGTATTTGGTTTTCCTCTACTATTCCTATTACGGCTCCACCTTTTGCAGTTCCATCTAGCTTTGTTAATACTATTCCAGTAATATCTGCTTGCTCTTTAAATGCTTTTACTTGTGATATTGCATTTTGACCTGTTCCTGCATCTATTACTAATAAAACTTCTTTTGATGCATCTGGCATTTCCTTGTTTATTACTTTTTGGATTTTGTTTAGCTCGTCCATCAAGTATTTCTTATTATGCAATCTTCCTGCTGTATCACATATTAATATGTCTGCTCCTATTTCTCTAGTCTTTGCAATTGCATCATATACTACTGATGCAGGGTCTATTCCTTCTTCTCTTTTTACTATTTCTGCTCCTGCTCTTTTGGCCCAAATTTCTAATTGCTCTACTGCTGCTGCTCTAAACGTATCTGCCGCTGCAACTACTACTTTCTTACCATCTCTTGATAACCTTGCTGCCATTTTTCCTATTGATGTTGTTTTTCCTACCCCATTTACTCCTATTACTAAAATTACTGATGGCTTTGTTTCAAGTTTTAATGAATTATCTGAAATTTCTAAAATTTTTGCAATTTCTTCTCTTAATGCTTCTTTTACTTGCTCTTGATCTTCTATTTTTTCTTTTTTCATTTTTTCTCTCAAATTTGAAATTATCTTTGTTGATGTTTCTATTCCTATGTCTGACATTATTAGTGCTTCTTCAAGTTCTTCTAAAAAGTCTTCATCTACTTTTCTAAAATTACTAAATACATCATTTATTTTTTCATTTATTGATTCTTTTGTTTTGTTTAATCCGTTTTTTAATTTATCAAAAAATCCCATATTCATCCTTCTTTCTGTGGGTATTGTAACATCTTTTATAAAAAAAAGCAAGAGGAACCTGAGTGTTCCTCTTGTAACTTCTGCATCACTTTTGCTATTTTTTAATCTTCTAAAGGTTTTATTGATGTTGCGGAAATTTCATACGCTGTCCGTATTTCTCCTTTACCATTAGGAAGTCTTTTGTAGTAATCTCTGCTTTGTATTCTGCCTTTAACCTTGACATGCATCCCCATCATAAAGTAAGACGCTTTTCTTGCATCTTTTCCCCATGTAATACATGGAAGATAATCTGCAACATTTTTGTTACGATTTGTTGCAATCAACAAATCTGTTATTTCTTTTCCTTGATGCCAGTCAAGATTGTTCTTTTGCTCCGCTCCAGTAATTCTATATATTGGATCTTTGCACAAATAACCATCCAACGAGATTACATTCGTCGTTCTATCTCTAAACTCCTCCCCCATAACAGCAATTTCTTCTAAAAAAACATAAAGCTTTAAGCTGTGACTTCCGTCCTTATTAGATTTGCTATAAGAACTAAATCTTCCAACCGCTTTTATTAACTTTCCCTTAAGGCTTTTTTTCCAAAGCCCCTGCTTTTTTAGTCTATTTTTTGTTACAACAATTGGCAGAACATCATTGGTTGGACTTAATCTTTTTATTGAAATTTTTGTTTCCAAAAATCTTTCATTTTCAAATTCATCCACAACCCGAAATTCATCTTCTAGTCTTCCAATCATTTCAACTCTGTTATTGTTTTTCATTAGTTTTTCCTCCTATGTTGTCTTTTATCTTTAAGTGATTCCAGAAGTTTTACATACCTAAACTATAGGTATGTTTTAAAATAAGAAAATATAATTCTTATTTTTGCCATATAAATAGCAACTTATATTATAAAATAATTTACATTTTTTGTCAAGTATCGCATGGTATTTTTTACAATATTTATGATATTATTTACATTTTTCTTGAATTAAATTTGCTATTTTTCTAGCTTTTTGTTCAATTGCTATTTTGTCTTTTCCTTCAATCATAACTCTTACAAGTGGCTCTGTTCCAGATGGTCTAATTAATACTCTACCATTTCCTGCAAATTCTTTTTCTAGCTCTTCAATTGCATTTTTGATTTCAACATCTTCTTTATAACCATATTTTTTATCTGAATCTACTTTTGCATTAATTAAAACTTGAGGATATTTTTGAACCATATCTCCTAATTCTGAAGCCTTTTTACCACTTTCTAGTATAGCTTGGATTAACATTAATGATGTTAATATTCCATCTCCTGTAGGATTATAATCTAATAAAATTACATGACCTGATTGTTCTCCCCCTAAATTGTATCCGTTTTTTAGCATTTCTTCTAAAACATATCTATCTCCAACTTTAGTTTGAACAAAATTCAATCCTTCTCTTTCTGCATATTTGTTTAATCCTAAATTACTCATAACTGTAGCAACAATAGTATCTTTAGCAAGTTTTCCTTGTTTCTTCAAGTATTTAGAAATAATAGCTAATAATTTATCACCATCAATTTCTTCTCCATTCTCATCAACTGCAAGACATCTGTCACCATCACCATCATAGGCAATTCCAAGACTTACATTATTTTTTATAACATAATCTTTTAACATTTCTAGATGTGTTGAACCACATCCATCATTTATATTAATTCCATTTGGATTATTGTTAATAATAACATGATTTATTCCAAGTACTGAAAATACCTTTTCAGCAACTTTATATGTAGCTCCATTAGCAGTATCAATAACTACTTTAAAATCTGGTCTATTAAATTTCGCAATATTATCATCAAAATTCTTTCTAAAGAAATATACGTATTCATCTAATAAATCTGTTCTTATTTCAGATACGCCTATCTTTTCGCTTACAGCAGTTAATTCATCAAGTTTTCCTGAATCCATAACCTCTTCTATTTCTTCTTCAATGCTATCTGGAATTTTCATCCCTTTATTACTAAAATATTTTATTCCATTAAACTCAAATGTATTATGTGATGCGGAAATTACAACACTTGCATCAGCTTGAAGTTTTCTTGTTAAATAAGCAACTCCTGGTGTTGGAATAACCTCTAACAATTTTACATTTGCGCCATAACTTAAAAATCCTGCCACCATAGCACTTTCAATCAATGTTCCAGAAAGACGTGTATCTCTTCCTATTAATATTGTTGGTGCTTTATTTGTATGTTTTGATAAAACATATGCCCCTGCTTTTGCAACTTTATATACTAATTCAGGTGATAATTCTGTATTTGCAATTCTACGAATACCATCTGTTCCAAAGTATTTTCTCATTATTATTTCACAATCCTTTCATTATATTTTCTTAAGTTTTCTAATCTGTCAATTTGTTTAACAAACTATAATATTCAGTCATTCTATTCAAATTAGTAAATTGAATTTTATCATCTTTAATTTCCCAAGAATCAGAATTCTTCTCCAAAAATTCTGCTATCTTATCTATTTTATTTATTTTATCTGTCAATTTATCTTTTTCTTCTTTGACTTTTTCTTCTATCACATTATATTGCTTTTTCATAGAATCACTAGTCATAATAGTATTGTACAAATCTACATAATATTCTTTTCTAGTTGATATATTCCTTTTATTAATATTTTCAGCAATCTTTTCTTCTGTTAACAATCCTTCAAGCTCTGTAACAGCATCTTTACTTTTCTCTTTATACTCTTTAATTATATCATCTATTTCACTAAAATCCTTGTCTTGCATATTCTGAGCAGTGAAAATATTATTGGGATTTATTTCTGTATTTAATTCATCCATTTCTACATATATATTCTTAAGTTCTGATATATATTCTTTAACAGCTTTTTCTACAACAGCATAATTTTTATTTGTCTTTATATTTAAATCAATATTTTCTGTTGTAATATCAGCTTGTAATATTTTATTAGTTTCTTCTGTTAATAACTTTGTTTGTTCTTTGCTAAATCCTCCAAATAAATATGTTCCACATATTATTCCAATTATTAATATAATTACCACTATTATTGATATAATTACTCTTTTATTCTCCATTTTTCTTTTCCTTTCGTAAAAATGCACTTTTAAGAACCGGTCCCAACGGTACCAAAATGGTACCGCAAAGAACCGGTCCCAAAAGTACCACTAAAATTCTACTTTATTGCTAATCCAAGCTTCAAGTTCGTCTATTTTTACTCTAACTTGTTCCATTGTGTCTCTATCTCTAACTGTTACTGTATTATCTTCTAGTGTATCAAAATCTACTGTTACACAATATGGTGTTCCTATTTCGTCTTCTCTTCTATAACGTTTTCCTATTGAACCTGCTACATCATAATCACACATAAATTTTTTTGATAATTGTGTATACACTTCTTCTGCTTTTTCTGATAATTTCTTTGATAATGGCAATACTGCAACTTTGAATGGTGCAAGTGCTGGGTGTAAGTGTAGTACTGTTCTTGTATCTCCTTCTGCAATTTCCTCTTCATCATATGCGTTGCATAAAAATGCTAACGCTACTCTGTCTGCTCCTAATGATGGCTCTATACAGTATGGAATATATTTTTCTCCTGTTTCTGCATCTGTATATGTGAAGTCTTCTTTTGACATATTCATATGGCTTCTTAAGTCAAAATCTGTTCTGTCTGCAATTCCCCATAGTTCTCCCCATCCAAATGGAAATGCGAATTCTATGTCTGTTGTTGCATTACTGTAGTGTGATAATTCTGCTTTACTGTGATCTCTTAAACGTATATTTTCTTTTTTCATTCCTAATCCTAATAACCACTCTTCACAGAATTTTTTCCAATATGCATGCCATTCTAAGTCTGTTCCTGGTTTGCAGAAAAATTCTAGTTCCATTTGTTCAAATTCTCTTGTTCTGAATGTGAAGTTTCCTGGTGTTATTTCATTTC
>CAKPHD010000022.1 GCA_934155625.1 uncultured Clostridia bacterium | reverse complement strand
TAATAGAATTTTGTCAATAGGATATAATGGAGCTCCAAATGGATTTTCTGATGAAAGATTCTATTATCATCGCTTACTATACATGCTCCTACTTGAGTACTTGGATCTTTACTTCTCATTGCAGATAGTTTTGCTATTGCCATAAAATATTCATCCCAACTTATATAATCTTTTCTTTTCTCCATTTGCATCAATCCTTTCTTTTACAAAAAGGCCATTTTAAGTCTCAACCTAAAATAGCCTTTAAATTATTTTTCATTTTGTTTTATTACCAATAATATACTTGCTATATACATTGCTATAACTAATACTGGTATAAATCTGCCAACTGGCATTCTTGTTATTGAAATTATACTTAATAAGAATAATTCTCCAAAGATTGGGAATATTATTGTTCTTCCAAGTACTTTTAATATTCTTTTTTTGTAATATCTTATAGCCATATATACTAATACCAACACTCCTGAAATTGCAAATGGTACTATATATTTTTTATACATATCTATAAGTTTTGTTTCTGGTACTGTATTTATAGTAGTATCTTCTGCCGTTTGTGAAAATTCATAATTTTCTTTTATTTTATTTACAATATTATTTTTTTGTTCATCTGTTATTTCTTTAGCTCTTATTGTAACTAAATCTTTATATATTTCTACTGTTTGTACCATATTGTTTGAGTTACCTAAATTTTCATTTACAATTTCTTTTATTTTTGCCACATCCACTTCTTGTTCTATATATACATCTATACTTTGACTTTGTGAATATTTAAGTTCTTTATTAAATCCATAAATTCCAGTTACTACTATTCCAGCCAAAATAATTAATGTCATTATAGAAATAACAATAATCTTTATATTTTTTTGTTTCATGTCTTGCCTCCTATTTGTTTTCACTTAATTTTAATAGTGTTTTTGTTACAATTATATTATATACTGCTATTAATACAAATCCCCAGAACATTATCATTCCAAAACTACTTAAGTTTGTCCATCCTGAGAAACAAAATACTATTGTAATAATCATTATTGGTACTAATTTTAAGAATAATTCTTTGTATGAACTTGTTACAGCTTCACTTACTACATTTAGTATTTTCGTTTTGTTTAACATCATTTGACTTAATTTTAGATCTATTAATATTGCTAATATTATTGCTCCTATACCTTCTATTGATATTATAACATTTGTGTATCTTAACAATAATGATAATAAGGCTATAAATCCTACACATGATACACTTGCTAAAAATCCTTTTGATTTATATTTAATTGTTAATACTATAAATAATACTAACAATACTATTGCTACTGCTCCAGCAAAATATAATAATTGTTCATTTGTTATATCTGAATGTACAAATCTATTATTTTGAACTTCATAATCTATTGGATATTTTCCAGAGTTTATTAACATTGTTAATTCTGCTGCTTTTGCCATACTGTTATTTACTGTTGTTGTATTAGATGTTTGTGACCCCATTTTTACTCTTATTTTATTTTTTTCTATTTTGTCTATATCATAATCTGTTCCTGCTATTGATAATTTGGCAACTTTTTTTGTTTCTTCTGATGAAGCATCTGTATTTTCTGTTGTTTGTTCTGCATTATCTGTTGATTCTGAACTATCATCACTTTTTGCTGATGCTTCTGCTGCATCTACATCATCTTTTAATATTGCATAATTGTTTTGTATATCTTCTATTTTAGCTTGTCCATCTTCTGTTAATATAATTTCTAAATATACTTGATATTCCCCATCTGCATTTGATGTATATGTATATTGAGCTTTTTTAACCATTTTTTCATTTAACAATTCTGTGCTTGTATCTTTTTCTTTTATTTCAACTTTTCCAGATGCAATTAAATAGTATGCATAATCATCTGTTTGATCATTTTCTGGTAGTTCAACTCTTATTACTCCATTTTCTTTATTTAATGATATTGTATAGTCTTGAGCTTTTAAACTTTTTAGTCTTTTTTCAATTGTTTTCTTAACTGTTTCATAATTTTCAACTGTTAGGTCTTCTTCTGCTGGAGCTTTTTTTCCTTCTGTACTTCCATCTGATACTTTTAATTCAATTAATCTTTCTCCTTTTAATTCTCTTCCTAAAGAATATTCTTTTATCTTGTCTTCCATTCTATTTTGTGTTTTTATATATACACCACCAAATGCAACTATTACTATTAAGATAATTGCTAATATTATTGTTGTTATTTTTACTTTTTTCATTTTCTAATCGTTCCTTTCATTTTTATAATAATATTGCCTCCTTCTTTGGTCTTTTATGATTTTACCCTATTTTTCCAAAAATATCAACTGTTTTTATACATTTTTTCTAATAAATAGTTACTATCCTTTATTAACTCCTATTACTCCTCCAAACATTCCACAAATAATTCCAGCTATTATAATAATTATTGATTGAATGTTTAAAGCAAAATTATGGTTTATTAAGCCTGATAACATATATATTGATAACAAATATATTCCACCTATTATGGCACCATTTAACAATCCATTTTTTCTCATATTAAAATTTCCTATTGAACTTCCTATAAATATACTTATTGCAGTCACTACAATTATTACTGGTGCTATAAATGTTTCACTCACATTTGTATATGTTAATATTAAAGAAAATACAAATAAAAATATAAATGTACATACTATTGAAATAACTATTCCTTTGAAAATATTTTTTAACCCTTCCATATCCTTCCTCCTATTACATTTATATTCTGTAATAGGCAATTTTATTAATTATATTTGTTATTATTTTTTCTTTGTCAAATTCTTTTTGATATTCTTTTTTCAATGATGTTGCAATATCATTAAATTCCCCAAACTCAGTTTCATTAACATTAAATCCTATACTTATTAATAGATATTCTATTTTTTCTCCTTGTGTATGAACTTCTGTTAATATTCCACATATCTTTTTGTTATTTAACATTAAATCATTTGGTATTTTTATTTGCAATTCATATCCATACATTTCTTTGATTACTTCTTTAATATCTTCTGCAATTTTTATTGTTAGTCCTTCTAATTCACTTATTTTGCATTTGGGATGTTTTATTATTGTCATTGCTATATTCTTATTTTCACCAGTGTGCCATTTTCTGCCTTTAGTTCCTATTCCTGCAGTTTGTACTTCTGCAATTAAAACTGCATCTCCTTTATTTTGAATCTCTTTAGCATGTAAATGTGTAGATTCTATTTCTTTATAATAATTGATTTTTTGTTTTGTTTCTTTTTCTATTTTTTCTATATTCATTTTATCACCCAAAGTATTTTAACATTTTAATTTTGTTTTATCAATTTATACTAATTAGTCATTTTACATCATATCTAGCCCTCCATACAAATTGTACACATTTGTATACCCAATCCTTTGCATCATTCTGCATACATTTCTGCTTCTTCCACCATATTGGCAATATGTTACTATTAACTGATTTTTCTTTGGTATTTCTTTTTCTATTCTTCTCATTACTTCGTATTCTGGTATATTTATTGCACCAGGCAAATGTCCTTCTTGATATTCTTGTCTACTTCTTACATCTATTAAAATTGCTCCTTGCATTATTTTGTTTTTCATTTCTTCTGCTGTTATATCACCATTTTGCATTCCTCTGCAGCAGCAACATTTTCTCCTACAAAACATTTTTATCCCCCTTTATATTATATACAAAGGGGGATATTTTGGTGATTTTTTTCTATTCCTCAATTGGAGCCTCAACTGGGCAAACTCCAGCACATGTACCACAACTTATACATGCTGATTGATCTATTGCAAAACATGTTTCACCTTGTGATATGCATCCTACTGGACATGCTGCTGCACACGCACCACAACTTATACATTTATCTTCTTGAATTTTATATGCCATTTTTCTATTCACCACCCTTCATTTTTGAATCTTTTTTCTCTAATTTTTCTAATTCTCTTAATTCTTTTCGATATTCTTTTTCTTCGCTGTCTGTATGTTCTTTTGTAACACCTTTTATTACTTTTATGTCTTTTATTTCATATCTTTTAAATTTATAGATTTCTCCATCTTTAATTTTTACTTTTACAATTTCTTTTAATGGTTCTATTCCCTCAACTTCTCCTTGACCATCTGGAGTTTTAACTATTGACCCTATATTAGGCAATTTTTTTAATTTGTCTTCGTAAACTTCTTGTTCATATTTTAAACAGCACATTAATCTCCCACAGTTTCCTGAAATTTTTGATGGATTTAATGATATGTTTTGCTCTTTTGCCATTTTTATTGATACTGTTTCAAAGTCTCTTAAAAATGAACAGCAACATAATTCTCTACCACATACTCCATTTCCACCAATTCTTTTTACTTCATCTCTAACTCCTATTTGTCTTAGTTCTATCCTTGTTTTGTATACTGCAGCTAAATCTTTTACTAAATCTCTGAAGTCTACTCTTCCATCTGCTGTAAAATAGAATAATATTTTACTATTATCAAATTTATATTCAACATCTGTTAATGTCATATCTAATTTATGTTCTTTTATTTTTTTATTGCATAATTCAAATGCTTCTTTTTCTTTTTTTCTACATTCTTCTGCGTGTTTTAAATCTCTTGAAGAAGCTAATCTCAATACTTTCTTTAATGGATTAGTAAGTTTTTCTTCTTCTATCATTCTATTAGGTACTACTACTTCTGCTATTTCTTCTCCTTGAGTTGTTTCTACTACTATCTTTTCGCCTTTTTTTACTTCTAACCATTTTGGATCAAAGAAATATATTTTTCCTAACCTTTTAAATCTAACCCCTATTATCCTTTTCATTTATTTTGTCCTTTCTACATTCTGCCACATTGAAAATATCATATAATCAATGCACATATCATAATTACTATTTGCTTTTATTCTTCTTTTTGTTTCTTCTACAATTTGTACACAATTAATATATTTTATATTTTGTTTGCTTAGTTTCATTAACAATACATTAATATATTCTAGTATTGATTTTATTTCTTCTTTTGATTTATATATTACTTCTGACATTTGTACTATATCTATTAAGTCTTTATTTTGCATACTTAATAATATATTTTCTATGTTTTCATATATGTCTTTTCTTTCATTTAATTTTATCGCTTTTTCAATACTACCTTGTGCTAATTCTATTATGTTTTCACTTATTTGTTCTTCAGGTAGTTTTGTTTTTATATATTCTTTTAGTTCTTCATCTTTTATAGGTTCAAATTGCATTCTTGTACATCTTGATTTTATTGTACTTAACAAATTTCCTTCATTTGTGCATATTAATATTATTGTTATATATTCTGGTGGTTCTTCTAATGTTTTTAATAAACAATTTTGGGCTTCTGTTGTCATTGTATCTGCATTATCAATTATATATACTTTGTTATTTGATATAATTGGTTTTTCTGCAACTTTTCTTTGCATTTGTCTAATTTGTTCTATTTTGATTTTTCCATCTAATGATTCTATTAGTTGAAAATCAGGATTATTATCTGAATCAAATTCTATGCAAGATTTACAATCACAATTATTTGCTTTTTCTTTTAAACATAAAATCTTTTTTGCTAATTCTTTTGCTATAAGCTTTTTTCCAATCCCTTCTGTTCCACAAAATATATAGCTATGTGAAGTTTTGTTTATTTCTATTGCTTTTTCTAATATTTCTTTATTTCTTTTATTCCCTATTATGTTTTCAAACAATTTTCTAATCTACTCCTCCGAATTTTGAAAATGGCCAAAATCTAAATAATACTTTTCCTTCTATTTTTTCTAATGGTATACATCCAAATGACCTACAGTCCGTACTTCCTGGTCTGTTGTCTCCCATTGCAAATACACAATTTTCTGGTACTGTGAAGTTGTTAAAATAGCTTATATCTCTCCCACCTTGTATCATGTCTGTAACAACTCCTGCTTTTAAATAGTCTTCTTTCAGTTTTTCTCCATTTATATATACACTACCATCTTTTATTTCTACATAGTCTCCTGGTAATCCTATTACTCTTTTTATATAACTTTTCTTTCCATTTTCTAATACATAGTATGAAAATTTCTTTAATACTCCTTCTGGCTCGTAGTTATAAATTGCTACTGGATTACTTAAATCTATATTTTCTTCTGTTACTTTTGTTACACTTGGTGCTTCAAATGTTATGATGTCTCCTCTTTCTGGCATTTTCTTTATTGTTCTGCACCATCTATTCAACCATAGTCTTTCGTTTTCTTTTAGTGTTGGCGTCATTGATGTTTGTTGCACTATTGTTGGTGTTCCTATATAATATCTAACTAATAATGCTAATGCTACTGCAATTATTATACATATTAGCCATTCTATAATTTCTCTTAAAGTTGATTTCATTTTTTCTTCCTTTCTTAATCTTAAGTTTTAAGCTTTACATATTATATCTTAGTTTAAGCTTTTTTTCAATAATATTTCGAAAGTTTCTATTTATCAGAATTAATTTTTTCTTCTTTTGCTTTTGTTGGAACTTTTATTACTACTTCTGTTCCTTTTCCAACTTCACTTTTTATATCTATACTACCACCATTTCTATCTAATAAATCTTTGGCTATAGATAGCCCTAAACCAGTACCGCCCATTTCTCTACTACGTGCTTTATCAACTCTATAAAATCTTTCAAAAATTCTGTTTAAGTCTTCTTCTGGAATTCCAATTCCATTATCAAATATTTTTATATATGCATCATTATATACAAATCCTACATATATTTTTATTTCTCCACCTTCTTTAGTGTACTTGATACTATTGGTTAAAATATTTAATACTATTCTTTCTATATCATCTTTGTCAGCATATACTAAAGGGACATCTGCAGTAACAAAACATTTAACTTCATGATTCTTCTTTTTAATTTCTATCGCAAGCTTGTCCTGACATTTTTTTACCAGCTCACCTAAATTAAATTGTTCTTTTTTTACTACAGTTCTATTACTGTCATTTCGTGAAAGCGTTAGTAAGTCTGTTACAAGTTTTGCCATTCTTCTGGCTTCTGATGCAATTACATTTAAAAACTTGCTTTGTGTTTCTTTATCATATTCTTCTTCTAATAATGTATCTGCATAGCCCATTATTGATGTTATTGGTGTTTTTAGTTCATGAGATACATCTGCAATAAATTCTTTTCTCATATTATCTAGTTTTACATGTTCAGTTATATCTTGAATTACTACTATTACACCAACTGTTCTATCATTTTCTTTTTTGAATGGTGCAAAATATGTGTTTACAAACCTATCTTCTATTTGGAATCTTTCTTCAGTGTTTGTCCAATTTTCAAGATATATAATCTTTTCTAAATTTATATTTAAATGAAGTTTTCCAAATATATCCTCAAATGTAGTATGTTCTGGTAATATGTTCATTAATTTTTTTGCTGCTGGATTTATCAATATTATTTTTCCATCTCTGTCAAATGCTATTATTCCATCTGTCATATGTAAAAACACACTATTATTAATATCCAAATCATCATTTGTTACACCTGAGCTTTTTATTAATCTTGTTTTAGGAAACATTACTTTTTTCTTTAGATATTTTTTCATTAGTATTTCACTAATTGCCAATATTACTATATCTATTAATATTATTAGTATTATAACATTTTGAATTTCCATGATGTATCCTTTCTTAAGGTTATTTCCTTACTATTTTTTTAATTTCTTTATATATTTTCTCTTGTACATCTTTTACTGATTTAGAAAAAGCTTTTTCTTCCATTTCATGCATTAATTGAGGATTTTTTATTATTTCTTCTATTTCGTCTTCTAAATTATTTTTGTTTAATTCATTATTTAGTATAATTTTTGCTGCACCTACATTTTCTAATACCTTTGCATTATATAATTGATGGTCTTGACTAACATTAGGTAATGGTATTAAAATTGAAGGCTTTCCTAAATTAGAAATTTCAGTTATTGTCATAGCCCCACTTCTTGCTACTATTATATTTGAAACATTCATTACCTCTTCCATATTATATATGTATGGTAATATTTTTGCATTTTCTATATTATTTATATCAATATGTTTACTTGCTAATTCTTCTTTTATTATATCAAATTGTTTTGGACCTGTTGCCCAAATTATTTGATAGTCTTTGTTCATTTTATTTTCTAATATTCCTATTATAGCTTCATTTATTTTTTGAGCTCCTTGACTTCCTCCAAAGACTAATACAATTGGTTTATTTCCATTAACTCCTATACTTGTTAATATCTTTTTTTTCTCTTCTTGCGAATATTCTTTTTTTACTATTTTTACAGGAGTTCCTGTACATACTATATTTCTAGCATTTGGTATTCTTGAACGTGCTTCTTCAAATGATATCAAAACTGTTTCAGCTTTAGGTGCTAACATTTTTACTGCTTTTCCCGGAAATGCATTACTTTCATGCAATATTACTGGTATCTTTTCTTTGCTTGCCGCCCATACTACTGGCCCACAAATATATCCTCCTGCTCCAACTATTATATCTGGTTTAAATTCTTTTATTATTTTTCTTGCTTTACCTGTTGCCATTAATGTTGCCCACATTTTTTTGAAATTAGCTATTGATATTTTTTTACTTAATCCATATGCTTCTATAGTTTTTAATCCATATCCTGCTCTTGGTACCAAATCATTTTCTAATCCTCTTGTTGTCCCTATAAAAATTATTTCTGAATTTGGTTCTTCCTGTTTTATTTTATTTGCTATTGCTAATCCAGGATTTATATGTCCTGCTGTTCCTGCTGCTGCAACTATAACTCTCATTCTTATTTTCATTCCTTTCTCCAAATATAATCTTGTTATTTGTTTCCTGCCCTTGAAATACTAAGTAATACACCTACCTCGCAGAGTAATATAAATAGCGCTGTTCCACCATAACTAAAAAATGGCAACTGCATTCCTGTAACTGGCATTGATGATGTAACAACTGCTACATTAATAATTACCTGAACTCCTACTAATGATGTAATTCCTACTGCAACTAAACTTCCAAACATATCTGGAGCTTTCATTGCAATTAACACGCCTCTCCAAATAAATACTGCAAATAGTACAAATACAAGTATACATCCTACAAATCCTAATTCTTCTGCTAATACAGAAAATATAAAGTCATTATGTGGTTCTGATAAATATAAATATTTTTGTTTGCTCTCTCCTAATCCTGCTCCAAATAATCCTCCTGAACCTATAGCATATAAACTTTGTATTATTTGCCAACCATCTCCAGTAGCATCTTGCCATGGATCTGTAAATGTTATAAATCTTGTTACTATGTATTGGAATTGTTTTTTGAATGCATCACTTGCAGCATATAATACTGTTGCTATACTTCCAATTCCTCCTACAGCTATTACTCCTGACATTAAAAATTGCCAAAATTTGCATCCAGCCATTATCATCATAATGCAACATGTTATTATTATTACCATTGATGTACTTACATGTGGTTCTAGTAACAATAATCCTATTATTGGTGCTAAAAATAAAACATGTTTTACTAAGCCCTTCCAGAACTTTCCTAATTCATCTCTATCTTTTACAAGTATTCCACCATAAAATATTATCATCAAAAACTTTACCAACTCTGATGGTTGAAACGTTGTAAAACCAAGATTAATCCATCTTTTTGCACCATGGCTATCTGTACCAATTACTAAAACTAATACTAATAATATTGCAGATAATATCCATGCATGTTTATAAAATTTTTGATAAATTCTATAATCTATTTTTGATACAAAATACATTCCAAATAATCCTAATACCGCAAAGATTAATTGTCTTATAAAAAAGTAATAACTTTTATCATATTTTTGTAAAGCTGTTGGCGAGCTTGCTGATAATACCATTACTAATCCAAGTGAAAGTAATAGTAAAACAGTTATTACTAAGGTAAAATCAACTGAATTATTTAAGAACTTAGAAAAACCTGCCATTTTATTTTTTTTCTTAGCCATTTTTTTCTCCTTTTCTCTATATTATCTTAAGTCCTAACACACATGCAACCAAAGTAATAATACTAAAAAGCATCACAACTTGGTTTTCTCTCCATCCTGATAATTCCAAATGATGGTGAATTGGTGCCATTTTAAATACTCTTTTTCCTGTTTTCTTAAAATAAGTTACCTGTATAATTACAGAAAGAGTTTCAATTACTGGTATTAATGCTATAAGTATTAATATAAGTGGCATTTTTAAATATAATGCAATTCCTGATATTACACCACCCAAAAATAGTGAACCTGTGTCACCCATAAATACTTTAGCAGGATGTATATTAAACATCAAAAAGCCTAAAACTGCTCCTATTACAATTGCTCCAAATATTACAATCTCTTTTACTCCAAGTGTTGTTGCTATAATTGTTAAACATGTAATTATTATTGTACATACACTTGATGATAAGCCATCAATTCCATCTGTTAAATTTACTGCATTTGTTGTTGCAAGTATTACTAATATTGAGAATGGAATATATGCATAAATTGGAATATTTATGTATTGTTTTAATATTGGAATATATGTTTCTGTTCCTATATTTAATCCCTTTATTAAATACATTATATAGGCTACTGATATTATCAGTAACCCTAACATTTTTAAACTTGGTTTTAAACCTTTTGTATTTTTTAATACTAATTTTTTGAAATCATCAATAAATCCTATAACTCCAAATCCAATTGTTAATCCTAATATCGGTAATAGATTTTTTGCTAATTCTATATCTACATTTCTATAATAAATATATGCAGCAATTGTTACAATTACAATTCCTAGCATTATTATTATTCCACCCATTGTTGGTGTTCCTTGTTTTTTTAAATGACTTTCTGGTCCATCATCTCTTTCAATTTGCCCTACTTTTAATTTTCTTAATATTGGTACTATTATAATTCCTAAAATTACTGTTATTGCAAATGATAACAATAATGTTTTTGTTTGAAATTCCAATTTTATCAACCTTTCCTGTTAACTTTTGTATTATCCTATTATTTCATTTACTATTATTCTTTCGTCAAATGGGAATTTTTCTCCATTTATTTCTTGATATGGTTCATGACCTTTTCCTGCAAGGACTATTATATCCAATTTTGTAGCCATATTTATTGCTTCTTTTATTGCCTCTGTTCTATCTACTACTACTTTATAATTTCCTTTTGTCTTTTTTATTCCTTCTTCTATTTCCTTTACAATTTCTTCTGGTTCTTCTGTACGTGGATTATCTGATGTTATAAATGTGAAGTCTGCAATTCTTCCTGAAATTTCTCCCATTATTGGTCTCTTTGTTTTGTCTCTATCTCCACCACAACCAAATACAGAAATTACTTTTCCTCTTGTATAACTTTTTACTGCTGATAGTATATTTTGTAAACTTTCTGGTGAATGTGCATAATCTATCATTATTGGTATTTCTTTTTTATTTGGTACCATTTCTGATCTACCTGGTACTTTTATTTCTGCTAAAGCTTCTATTACTTTATCAGAAGAAATCCCTAATTTTTTAGCCACACATATAGCTGCTAGTGCATTGTATACACTAAATCTTCCAGGAATATCTACTTTTACTCTTTCATTTCTGTCAGAAACTTTTACTCTAAAGTCTACATATGAATTTGTTATTGTTATATCTTTTGCTAATACTTCGCAATAATTGTCTATTCCATATGTCATTATATTACTGTTTGGAAATAGTTTTGGAACTTTTGAAACTTGTATATCATCTACATTGATTATTCCATTATCACACATTTTGAATAATTTTAATTTTGATTCAAAATAGTCTTTCATATCAGGATGTTCTTTTTCACTAATATGGTCTTCTGAAAAGTTTGTAAATAATACTATATCAAAAGCACATCCATCTACTCTATGTAGTTTTAAACTTTGTGATGATACTTCCATTACAACATATTCTACTCCGGCTTCTACCATTTGTGAAAATATTTTTTGTAATTCTATACTTTCTGGTGTTGTTCTGCTACTTTCTGAAATCATTTTTCCATTTATATATGTCGCAATTGTTCCTATTAGTCCAACTTTATGACCAGCTTTTTCTAATATTTCTTTTATCATAAATGTTGTTGTTGTTTTTCCTTTTGTTCCAGTTACTCCTATTAATTTAAATTTTCTTGATGGATTTCCGTAAAAATTACAACTACAAATTGCTAATGCTTCTCTTGTATCTTTTGCCATTATTAATGTTACATCTTCTGGCAAATCTATGCCTTTTAGATCTGCACCTTCTTCTACCATTATTACTTTGGCTCCTGCTTTTATCGCATCATTTATGTATTTATGTCCATCAACACTAAAACCTTTTATTGCAATAAACATATCTCCATCTTTTATATTTTTAGAATTACTGTCTAGGTTATTTATCTCAACATCTAGACTTCCTTTTGCTTTTAATCCTTCTAATCCAACTAATACTTTTTTTAACTCCATTATTTTTCTCTCCTTCAATTTATACACTTTTTTAAGTGTTCAATTATTTATTAAGATTGAAGCACTTGCTTACAAACTTGCCTACATTATATAACTAATTTTCTTTTTTGTATAGTAATAAAATAAAAAAAAATCACTTAATTATATTTATTAAGTGATTCTCTTTTTTATGATTTATTTAAGTGCTGCATTTAACATCCATATCTTTTTTGAATAATCAGCTAAATAATCATCCATAAGTGCTGATGTTGCATAATATTCTTTGTCTTCCGCTTCTTGTTTTATTTGTACTGCTTTTTGTTTTAGTTCTTCTAAGTCATGAATTACATTTTCCATTATATCAATACTTTTTATTTGTTCATTTTTAGCTTCTCTTATTTTAGAGTTTTCCATAAAATCTTTCATTGTTCCTAGTGGTTGATTACCTAATGATAAAATATGTTCTGCAACCTCATCTATTTGTTCTCTTACTTCACCATAATATTCTTCTAGTTTTTCATGTGTTGTAAAAAATCCTTTTCCAATTACATTCCAATGATAATTTTGTAATTTTACATTTAACATTTCTAAGTCACTTAGAAATTCATTTAATTTTTTTACTATTCCTTCCATAATGTACCTCACTTTCAGGTACATTATTTACAAATTTATCACTTTTTATTCAAATATACTTCCAACTTCTATTTGATTCCCTCTTAAGAAATCTTGCACATTCATTCTTTTAGCATTTTCTCCTTGAATTTCTAATACTTTTATTACTCCATCTTTAGCTTTTATATATAATCCATCTTTACTGTCTGATTTTAGCACAGTTCCATTTTTAATATCTTTACTATCAGCTTCAACTACATCAACTTTCCAAATTTTAATTTTCTTTCCATTTAAATATGAATATGTTCCCATTATTGGATTTAAACCTCTAACAAGATTTTTTATTTCTTGTGCAGTTTTACTTTCCCAATCAATTTTTGACATTTCTTTTTCTAACATTGGAGCCATTGAAAAATCTTCTCCTTGTGGAATTCTTGGAGCTGTTTTATTTTCAATTTGTTCTAAAGTTTTTACTAAAAGGTCTGCTCCTATTATTGCAAGTCTATCCCACAATTCTCCTGTTGTTTCGTCAGGTGCAATTTCTGTTTTTTCTTTTAAAATCATATCACCTGTATCCATTCCAACATCCATATACATTGTTGTTACACCTGTTACTTTTTCGCCATTTATAACGGCCCATTGTATTGGTGCTGCCCCTCTATATTTAGGTAACAAAGAACCATGTACATTTATACAACCTAATTTTGGTATTTCTAAAATTTCTTTGGGTAGAATTTTTCCATATGCAACTACACATATAACATCAGGTTTTAACGCCTTTATTTCTTCTATAAATTCTATATTTTTTCTAACTTTTTCTGGTTGATATATTTTCAAATCCTTTGATACAGCAAATTCTTTTACAGGAGATGCAACCATTTTCATTCCTCTACCTTTTGGTCTATCTGGATTTGTTACAACTGCTAATATCTCATGTCCTGCATTATATACAGCTTCTAATG
This sequence comes from uncultured Clostridia bacterium, assembly GCA_934155625.1. GTDB lineage: Bacteria > Bacillota > Clostridia > TANB77 > CAG-508 > CAG-269. The sequence continues at coordinate 11,234 of CAKPHD010000022.1, read as the reverse complement.
ATTTTTCTGCAAAATCTGGAGTTCCCATAAATACTATTTTCATTTTTCCACCTCGCTCCTTTCGATTATAATTTTCGCAATATCTGCAAAGTTTTGAATTGATAACTTCTCTGCCCTAACATTTTCATCCAAATTTAATTTCTTTAATATTTGAATTCCTTCTTCTTTATTAATAAAAACTTTTGTATTAGTTAAAGCATTTAATAATGTTTTTCTTCTTTGCATAAATGCACTTTTAATTATCATAAACATTACTTTTGTATTTTCAATATCAACTGCTGGTTTATCACGTAAATTTAATTTTATAACTTCAGAAGTAACTTCCGGTTCTGGAATAAATGAACTATTAGGAACTTCCATTATTTTTTCAGATTCACAATAATAATATACTGTATGTGTTATTGCACCAGTATTCTTTCCTCCAGGTGTTTCTATTAATCTATCTGCTACTTCTTTTTGAATCATAACTGTTATACTTTTTATATCAAGCTTTTCTTCAAGCAATTTCATTATTATTGGTGTAGTTATATAATATGGTAAATTAGCAACTATTTTTACATTTTTGATTTTTCCATCTTTTTTGTTTTCCGCAATAATTTCGTTTAAATTAACTTTTAATATATCTTCATTTATTAATTCAAAATTATCATATAGGCTAAATCTATCTTGTAAAATTTTTATCATTTTTGTATCTAATTCTACACATAATACTTTTCCTGCTTTTTCTAGTAAATATTTAGTTAATGTTCCAAGTCCTGGTCCTATTTCTATTACCATGTCTTCTTTAGAAATATCACTACTATTTACTATATTTTCTACAACTTCATTATTTATTAAGAAATTTTGTCCTAAACTTTTATTTGCTCTTATGTTATACTTTTTCATTATGTATCTTGTTTCTTCTAATATATCCATAATTTGCCGTTCCTTTCATTGCTTATTATACCCAATTTCCCGGCTTTTTGTCAAGTTTACTACATTATTCCTTCTATATGATTTATCTTGCATTTTCCACCATTTATAATAATTTCAATCACATCAAATCTTATATCATATTTATATAATTTATTTTGATATAAATATATACTTGCAGAACTTTTTAAGTGTTTCTTTTTTAGTCCATCTACAGCCATTGCTGGTGTTCCATATTCTAGATTACTTCTAGTTTTTACTTCTACAAATACTATGTAATTTTCTTTTTTAGCTATTATATCTATTTCTCCTCTTTTAGTGTAAAAATTGTTCTTTAATATTTCATAATTCTGGGATTTTAAATAGCCTTGAGCAATTTTTTCTCCTATTATTCCAAATTTTCTTGTATTCAATTTAATCGTCCTCATTTCTTATAAATTTATGTCCTGGTTTTTCTATAATTTTTCCTTCTAATTGTAAAAGCATTATCTTATAATTCACTTCACTTATTGATAGTTTAGTTTTTCTTGCTATATAATTTACGTCTTTAGGCACATTGTCTATTTCTTTAAAAACTTTAATTAGGTCAGGCGGAATATTTACAAACCAGTTTTTTTCTTGTTCTGTTTTATTAAATATAATTTCTGGATTATTTGCATAAATATCCTCAAACATATCTTCAACACAAGTAACTAATTTGGCTCCTTTTTGTATTAATTCATTGTTTGTTTTTCCTTTGATATTTTCTAAACTACTTGGTATACAAAACAATGGTCTTTCATTTTCTGTTGTAAACCTTGCAGTTACTCTTGTTCCGCTTCTATAACCAGCTTCTACTACTAATGTTCCAGCACTTAGACCTGCAACAATTCTGTTCCTTTCTAAAAACTTGGTTGAATCTGCACTAACAAAATTTTCATATTCTGAAATTATTACTCCATTATTATCAAGTATAGGTTTTATCAAATTTTTATTTGTTGCTTTGCAAATATTATTTAATCCTGATGGCAAAACAGCAATAGTCTTTCCCGAATTTTTTAAACAAGTTGTATGTGCTATACTATCGATTCCATAAGCAAGTCCACTAATTATATTAATATTGTATTCTACTAAGTTTTTGGTAAATCTTTTACACATTTTTTCACCATATTGTGTATTAGTGCGTGAACCTACTACAGCAATTCCTAATTCATTTAAAATTTTTATATTTCCTACTGCATATAATCTTGATGGCGGATTCTTTATATATCTTAATCTTTCTGGATATTTTTCACTTGCATATTCAATTAAAACTGGTTCCATATTTTTTCACCTCTTCTTGCAATGAAAACTTATCTAAACATCTATATTGAATAGCTTCTGCTACATGTTTAACCTCTATATTTTCTTTTCCATCTAAATCTGCAATTGTCCTTGCTACTTTTAAAATCTTTTCATATGCTCTAACACTTAATTTAAATCTTTTAAACGCATTTTGTAATAACTCTTCACCTTCATTATCTAACTGACAAAATTTAGCAATCATTTTAGTAGTAATTTCTGCATTTGAATGAATTTGGTATTCCTTGTATCTATTTAACTGTATCTGTCTTGCTTTATTTACCCTTTCCTGTATAACAGTGGAACTTTCTACTTTTTCTTTAGAAAATATTTTTTTATATTTAGGTCTTTGTACTTCTACTTGTATATCAATTCTATCTAATAATGGACCACTAATTTTTCTTAAATATCTATGAATCTCTTGAGGTGTACATTTACATTCTTTTTCTTCATCGCCATAATACCCACATGGACAGGGATTCATACTTGCAATAAACATAAAATTGCATGGATATCTATAATTTCCACTTAATCTATTAATTGTTATTTCTCTATTTTCTAATGGTTCTCTTAAAGATTCTAAAATATTTCTGTTAAATTCTGTTAGTTCATCTAAAAACAACACTCCACAATGTGCTAAACTTATCTCTCCTGGTTGAGGCACTCGGCCTCCTCCAATCATTGTGCTTATAGGAACTGTATGATGTGGCATTCTAAATGGTCTGTTCATCATTATTCCGTCTCTTTCTAATTCCCCAGAAATGCTATGTATTTTTGTCACTTCCATTGCCTCTTCTATAGTTAATTCTGGCAATATAGTAACTAATCTTTTAGCCATCATTGTTTTTCCTGAACCTGGACTACCTATCATTAAGCAATTATGACCTCCAGCCGCCGTTATTTCTAAAGCTCTTCTAACATTTTCTTGGCCTTTAACTTCTGAAAAATCAATATTATAGTTTTCTTTAAAATTAATATTTTCAGCTACATATTTTTCTATTTCTTTTTCTTTATTTAAATGTTTTACTAATTCCTCTATATTTGAAATAGGTATTATATCTAATTCTGAAATAATCGCAGCTTCATTCGCATTGGCTTTTGGTAATATTACTGTCTTTATTCCTAATTCTTTGGCCTCAATACATATTGGCAATACTCCATTTATTCTATTAACTTTTCCATCTAAAGAAACTTCGCCTATAAATATTGTATTTGCAAGTTTATTTGCATCTATGTTTGGAATAATACCTATTGCGATTAATATTCCGAGTCAAAATCGCTAAATCAAAGCCACTTCCTTCTTTTCTTATATTAGCTGGTGCTAAATTAATTAATATCTTTTTATTAGGAAATTCTATTCCTGAATTTTTTATTGCTGATTTTATTCTTTTCTTAGACTCTTTTACAGTAACATCAGGTAATCCAACAATATCAAACTCTGGTATTCCATTACTTATATCTGTTTGAATTTCTATTAAATTTCCATCCAACCCATTTAGAGTTATTGACTTAATTTTTGATAACATTTTTCCCTCCTAAATTTTAAGTTTTTTATTGATTTTTATGTACTTTTATTATAAAATGTAGATAAAATTTTACAAAAGAATGGTGATAATATGAAAAAGAAAAAAGTAAAAAGTAAAAGTGATATAAATGTTTCTAATAAAATTTCCAAAAAGAGAATTGGTAGTATTTTAATCGTAATAGTAATTTTCATGTTTGCTTTGCTTACAAGAGTAGGATATTTACAATTTGCTGATGGTAATCGTCTTCAAACTCTTGCAACATCTCAGCAAACATTAACTGAAACAATCTCTGCCAAACGTGGTACAATATATGACTCTACAGGAAATGCATTGGCTATAAGTTATGACACAGATAAAGTTTATATAACACCATCTTTAATAAAAGATGATAATAACAAAACCATTGTTGCTCAAAATCTAGCATCAATTTTAGAATTAGATTATAATGAGCTACTTACAAAAATTCAAAGCACATCTGATAAATTTCTTGTAGCATCTGATGTTGAACAAACCAAAGTTGATGCAATAAATAATTGGAAAAAAGAATTAAAATTCACTACTGGAATAAGTTTTGAAGAAACAACATCTCGTACTTATCCTTATAAGACTTTAGCCTCAACAATTGTTGGATTTGTTGGTTCTGACGGTCAAGGATTATCCGGAATAGAATCTTCTTGGGATTCCTTCTTAAGTGGTACATCAGGAAAATCAGTAAGTTTAAAAGATGCTAGCCAATCTGAAATTGCCAATTCAAATCGAACATATATCGCTGCCGAAAATGGCTATGATATTTCATTAACAATAGATTCTAACATTCAAAGTATTGTTGAAAAGCATTTAGCTCAAGCTGTCGAAGAATATAAATGTGATAGTGGTATAACAATTGCTATGGACCCGTCTACTGGTAAAATATTAGCAATGGCGGATTATCCAAGTTATGACTGTAATGATCAGAATACTCCAAATTCACATTTAGCAAAAACTTGGGATACCCTTTCTTCTGAAAACAAGAGTAAATCTCTTTATAGAATGTGGACTCCAAAAGCAGTTACAGATACATATGAACCTGGTTCTGTTTTTAAAATTGTAACATCTTCTATTGCTTTAGAAGAAAATATTGTTGATACTGATACAATTAATTTTAATTGCAGTGGTGCATATTATGTACCTGGTGAATCAAGACCAATTAAATGTCATAAATATCCTTACTCACATGGTGCACAAAGTTTAAGATTAGCTCTAGAAAATTCTTGTAACCCTGCATTTGTTGAACTAGGCTTAAAAATTGGTAAAGAACGCTCATATAAATATTATGAAGCTTTAGGTTTCTTCGGAAAAACTGGAATTTCACTTTCTGGTGAACCAAAAAGCATATTTTATGATATAAATAAAATTAATGATCACGAATTAGGTACTATGTCATTTGGTCAACGTTTTACAATTACACCTCTTCAAATGATTACCGCTGCCTCTGCTATTGCAAATGATGGTGTTTTACTTCAACCACAAATAGTAGATCATATAACAAATACTGATACTGGTGAAGTTACAAACTTTAACACTAAAGAAATACGTCAAGTATTTTCTAAAGAAACTTCTGATAAAGTAACTTCAATGATGGAATCAGTTGTTGAAGATGGTACTGGAAAAAAAGTTAAATATGATGATAGTGTAAAAGAAAGTATGTCAGGATATTCTATTGGTGGAAAAACAGGTACATCTGAACCTATAAATGGTTCTTCTGATGGTTATGTTGCTTCTTTTCTAGCAATATCACCTGTTGAAAATACAAAAATTGTTTTATTAGTTATTTTGAAAAATCCAGGAGAAGGCGTAAACCACAATGGTGGACAAATTGCAGCTCCTACAGCTGGAAAAATGCTTTCTGAAATTTTACCTTATATGGGAATAGAAACCGGAAATAAAGATTCTGGAAATAATACAAATATATCTGAAAGAGATTTATATTAATATTTATGGATGCACTTTAAATAGATAGTGCATCCATTTTTTAGTGATTTCTCTTATATTCTTTTAATGCTATTGCAACTTGATCTGGGCAAGAAGTTCCTCTTCCACCACAGTTTATACCTTCTAGCATTTCAATTACTTCGTCAATACTTCTTCCTGCAACTAGTCTTGATACCCCAACTGTGTTTCCTGGGCATCCTCCAATAATTTTTAAGCTTTTGATTATATTATTTTCAATGTCAAAAATCATTTCCATTGAACAAACACCTTGTGGTGTAAATTTGTATTCCATTTTTTTCTCCTTTCAAACTACTTTTAACTATTCTTTATCATTATACTATAGTTCGTCCAAGAAATCAATATTTGTCTTCTTTTGTCTATCAGCCCTATTCATTTTTATTCCTACTAATAAAACATCATCATCTCCTTTGTCAAAGTATTTATATAGTTTTTCTAATTCATTTGTGCCATTTTTATTTTCTTTAATATAGTTTGATAATTCGATAAAGTTAACTTCTGTACCTGTTTCTAATATTTGTGTTTTATTATCTTCTATTGTTAAAAACACTCGTTTTTGATATTTATCTTTAGTTAAATCAGAAATTGCAACTTTATTTACTATGCATTCTATTTCTTTTTCTTTAGCTAATAATTCTTCTTCAAAAATTGTACACCAATAGCAAAATATAGATTCTTTTACCCTTTTGTTTTTTATCATTTTTAAATACATTTCTATTTCTTCATTTGTTTCCATTATAGCTTTTACTTTTATTAGTTCAAATTCATATTCCGAAATATTAGGTAATTTAATATTTTTGTCATATTTAATCTCTTTAATATTTAATTTTAGTAATTTATTAAGAGCTTCTTTAAGAATCTCATTTTCTTCGCTATTTATTAATTCTTTTAATTTTAATACTTTTTCTACTATAATAATTCCTCCTTTATTTGAGATATATTAAATATAAAATATTTAATTTCTGATTTTAATTAATAAGATTCTAAGTTATAACTTTTAGAAAAAATGTAACTGATTTAATTCTTTAGAAAAAAATTATGTTACTGAAATTATATAATTCTTCCAAATTATATTTTCTTTTTCGTTTTTTGTCAATCCTTTTTCTATTATTCTTAAACTTTTTTTCGACACCTTTTGACATTTTTTCTAAAATATCTGCAAAAAAATACTCAGAATTAATATTTTCTGAGTATTTTCTATATTTATTTATTAGGTATATAATATCCTACCCCTCTTTTAGTTATTAATATTTGAGGATTAGATGTGTCTTTTTCTATTCTTTCTCTTATTCTTCTAACAGTAACATCTACTGTACGTATGTCTCCGTAATATTCATATCCCCAAACTCTTTCTAATAAAGCTTCTCTGGTTACAACTTGGCCTGGTTGTTGCGCTAAAAATTTTAATACTTCAAATTCTCTTAATGTTAAATTTATAACTTTTCCATCTATATGTACTTCATATTTTTCTAAATCTAATACTAGAGAACCGACTTTTATTGTACTTTCTTTTTTTACTTCTTTCTTCTCATTATTTTTTTGTGCTATATTTTGAGCCTCCATTGATGCTTCTACTTTTCTTAAATTTGCTTTTACTCTTGCTACTACTTCTCTTACACTAAATGGCTTTGTTATATAGTCATCTGCACCTAATTCTAGCCCAACTATTTTGTCTAATTCATCATCTTTTGCAGATACCATTAATATTGGAACATTATATGCATTTTTTATTTTTTTACATACTGTTAGTCCATCTATTCTTGGAAGCATTACATCTAATAATATAAGGTCTGGTCTCTTCTCTAATGCTATATCTACTGCAGTTTGACCATCATTAGCTTCTATAGTGTTGTATCCTTCTCTTGTTAAATTATGTACTAATAAATCTACTATCTTTTGTTCATCGTCTACAATTAGAATTGTCTTTTTTTCATATTCATAATTATCATTCATGCTTCACATACCTCCGTATTATAGTTTTATTTATATCATAAATTCCAATAAGTTACAAGGTTTTTGTCCATTTTTCTATATATTTTTTATACTAAAGACTTAAAATATAAGCTTTGCATTACATTCCTCGGCTTATTACGAAACTTAAGAAATTCTAACAAGTTGTCAAAAATGGTTAGACTTTGTTTCAATTCTATATAATAAAATTATTCAGAAAATTGATAATATATTATTTTTTATACCTTGGTGTCGCAATCTACAAATTTAAAATACTAGTATGTAGATTGCTCCATATCGCATTCGCATACGCTCATTTAGTCGCTTACGCGGTATTTCAAAATAATATATTATCAATTTCTAAATAAATATAAATACAGAAATAAAATCTTTTGGCAATTATAGAGCAGATAACGCTTTTAAAATTCCAAGTTTTCCATATTCATATGTTAATCCACCTTGCATATATGCTATATATGGTTCACGTATAGGTCCATCACAGCTAAGTTCTATTGTTGACCCTTCTGTAAAAGTTCCTGCTGCCATTATTACTTTATCATCATACCCTCCCATATCACTTGCTTCTGGAACTACATATGAATCAATTGGCGAACCCATTTGAATCCCTTGGCAAAATTTTATTAGCTTATCAGCATCTCCTAATTCTATTGTTTGAACTATGTCTGCTCTTGGTTCATCAAATTTAGGACTTACTTTATATCCTAATCTTTCTAAAATTCTGCTTGCAAATACTGCTGTTTTTACGGAACTTGCTACAACACTTGGAGCAAAAAATAACCCTTTTATAAATGCTGTATTCTGGTTAAGTGATGGTCCTATTTCTTTACCAACTCCTGGTGCTGTTAGTCTTTCTGCACATAGTTCTATTAAATCTTTTTTTCCTGCTATATATGCCCCACTTGTTGCAATTCCTGCTCCTAAGTTCTTCATTAATGAACCTACAACAATATCAGCTCCAACTTCTGTTGGTTCTCTTTCTTCTACAAATTCTCCATAGCAATTATCTACCATAATTATTACATCTTTATTTACTTTTCTAATTGCTTGAATTGCTTTTTCAATTTTATCAATTGTCAAACTCTTTCTTGTTGAATATCCTTTTGAACGTTGAATTTCTATTAATTTGATATCATTTTTGGCAACTCTTTCTTCTATTGTTTTAATATCAAAATCATCATTTATCAATTCAATTTGCTCATATTTTACTCCAAATGCTTTTAATGAACTTGGGCTTTCTTCTTTGCTTATTCCGATAGCTGTTTGTAATGTATCATAAGGCGCTCCAGAAATACTTAGCATTGTGTCTCCTGGACGTAATAATCCAAATAATGTTACTGCTAAAGCATGTGTTCCAGAAATTAGTTGCGCTCTAACTAATGCATCTTCTGTTCTAAATATTCTAGCATATATTTCTTCTACTTTATTTCTTCCTATTTCATCAATTCCATATCCTGTTGATGAATGTAAATGCATTTCTGATAATCTACAATATTGAAATGCCTCTAGTACTTTTAGACTGTTCATTTCTTTAATCTTATCTATTTTTTCAAATTGTGGTTGAATTTCTTTTTCTACTTCTTTTGATAATTCAAGTATTTCTTTTTTTATTCCAAATTCTGTGTACATATTACTTCTCCTTTTCTAAACTGCAACTATTATACCATACTTTTATTTTAATTTAAAGCCTTCTAGCCAGTTTTGCTCATAATATCTTTTTTCATTTTGTTTATTATTTTCTTTTCCAGCCTAGAAATATAACTTTGAGAAATTCCAAGTTCATCTGCAACTTCTTTTTGTGTCTTTTCTTTTCCACTAATAAATCCAAATCGCATTTCCATAATATTTTTTTCTCTATCATTTAATTTTTTTATAGCTTCTTTTAATAGTTGCATATCTACTTCATCTTCCAACTTTCTATATGTAATATCTGGCTCTGTACCTAATATGTCTGATAATAATAATTCATTTCCATCACTATCTTTATTTAATGGTTCATCAATTGAAACTTCTGATTTAAGTTTATTAGTTCTTCTTAGATGCATTAATATTTCATTTTCAATACATCTAGAAGCATATGTAGCAAGTTTTATCTTCTTTTCTGAATTAAATGTATTTACTCCTTTCATTAGTCCTATCGTTCCTATTGAAATTAAATCTTCAATCCCTATTCCTGTATTTTCAAACTTTTTGGCAATATAAACTACGAGTCTTAAGTTTCTTTCAACAAGCATTTTTTTAGCTTCTATAGATTCATCTGTGTCTAATTTTTTTATTGTTTTTTCCTCTTCTTCTGCAGATAATGGTGGTGGTAATGTTTGACTTCCTGCCACATAGAAAATCGGCAGAATTTCTTCTATATTTCCTTCTATATATTTTGCACAAATTGAGTCTATACTCTTTTTTATAAAGTCTATTATTTTCATCTTTATTCACATTCCTTGCATATATTTAGATTTTCGGATATATCTATAAACCTTTTTCATCACCTCACTTCGTGCTTTTTATTGTATAACTTTTTATATGCAAAGACTGTCTTTTCTTATTGTAGAAAAAAAGAAATAATCGCTATTTTGCGATTATTTCTTACATGTTTTTCATATTAGTTCAAGTCCTATTAAAGCTCTATATTCTCCTCTTTTTGTCAGTGATTTATCATATAATCCTATTATCACATTTTTATATATTTTGTTTTCTTCTTCTTTCTCAACTATTATTTCATCTGCTTTTATTCCTAATAACATTCCATTTTGTTTTCCCAAAGACGAAAATGGAATACATCTTAATTTTGATATGTACTCTTCTTGTATTCCTTCTAAACTCCCTGCAAGTATATTATCTAAATTTTTTAAAATTTCTTTAGGTAAAACTTTATCTAGCAAGCTACTTTCTACTATTACAACAGGTGTGTTTGTTATTGGCTCTTTTGCAAAATTTCCTGTATCTATCATTGCTCTTGTTTCTACTTCATTTCCATTTAGTTCAATTTTTATTTTACAGAACATGTCTTTAGCATTGATTTTTGTCTTTATAAATTCTATTGATATTTTAATTATCACAAATGCCATAATGGCCCCTAAAAAAATCACTTTTAGCACATATTCTCCCACAAATATTCCGTTTTTTATAAACACATTTTGTGGTTTAATAAAATAAATTAAATAAAGTGCAACTCCTCCAAATACAAAAGAAGTTAAGTAAAATATTACCACTTGTTTCCACATGTTTTTAATATTTTGCGGATTAAATGCAGTATATACCATAACAATAGCCAAAATCATTTTAGAGATTATAGATGTATATATAGATAATTCTGTAATATATGCTATTATCGCATATATACTACCTATCATACTTGAAATAACTACTCTTATTATTTTCGGTTTTATTTTTAAAATAATCGAAGTTGCATATATAATTATAAAATTCATTATTAAATTTTCTAAAAATATTATATCAATATAAATAGTTATAATAATCACTCTTTTCCTTTTTATTATTAATTATTATATTCTATTT